>JACPQU010000185.1 GCA_016190305.1 Bacillota bacterium | reverse complement strand
TGAGTTGATCACGCCGATCGCGGCGGAGGAGGGGCTGCGTTTCGCCATCCGCGAGGGCGGCCGCACCGTGGCCTCCGGCGTCGTCACCAAGGTCGAAAGCTGATCCGGCCGGCCGTGCCCCTATGGGCCGGCCGCTTCATTGTTCCCCCGTCCGGGGGGTTATGGTGATTGTAGCTTGCGTTTTGAAGGTCAACGGTTCTCAGGGTCAACGTGCTCGAGTTCGGGCGAGGGGGGGCAGCGATGCCGGCACAAAAAATCCGCATCAGGCTCAAAGCTTATGACCACCAGATCCTTGACCAGTCGGCGGAGAAGATCGTCGATACTGCCAGGCGGACGGGGGCCCATGTATCCGGGCCGATCCCTCTCCCTACCGAAAAGAACGTAATCACCGTTCTCAGGGCTGTCCACAAGTACAAGGACTCCCGCGAACAGTTCGAACTTCGGACCCACAAACGCCTGATCGACATCGTCGAGCCGACCCCTCAAACGGTGGACGCTTTGATGAGATTGGATCTACCGGCCGGGGTCGACATTGAGATCAAGCTGTAGGCCCGAATGGACCTGCGGGAGGTCGAGATATGAAAACGCTTCTTGGTAAGAAAATCGGTATGACCCAAGTCTTCACACCCAAGGGCCAGGTGGTCCCGGTGACCGTTCTTCAGGCCGGCCCGTGCACCGTTGTCCAGTGCAAGACGGCCGCCCGCGACGGCTATACCGCGATTCAGATCGGTTTTGGGGATATTGCCCCGCGGAAGGTGAACAAGCCCTTATCCGGCCATTACGAGAAGGCCGGGTTGAAACCCAATCGTTACCTTCAGGAATTCAGGGTTCCGGAGGGTGAAGCGCCCTCGGTGGGGACCGTTCTCCAGGTGGACGTTTTTTCCGCAGGGGATCTGGTCGATGTTTCAGGCCTCTCCAGGGGAAAGGGATTCGCCGGAGTGATTAAGCGATGGGGTTTCCACCGCGGGCCCATGGCCCATGGATCAAAGTACCATCGCCGGGTCGGCTCCCTGGGGGCCCTTGGCCCGTACCGTGTGCTCAAGGGCCGAAAGATGCCGGGGAGGATGGGCGGCAAGAGGGTAACCGTCCAGAACCTGTCGGTGGTCGGAACCGATGTCGAAAAAGGACTGATCTTGGTGAAGGGCGCGGTGCCCGGGCCGCGCGGAAATCTTTTGCGCATCTCGAAGGCGGTTAAGGTCAGATCGTGAACGCCTGTGTTCGGACCCCGGCCGGAAGTGGATGGAAACATTCGGCCGGGGTCGAACCCCGACGGATCAACGGGATGGTCGGAGCTGGTTTCGGAGGAGGGTGTCGGTAGTGCCGCAAGTACCCGTATACAACCAGGAAGGCGAGTCGGTAGGCCGTCTCGATCTCAGTGATGCCGTCTTCGGGATTGAGCCACGCCAGGCAGCCGTCCATCAGACGTTGATTGCGCATCTTGCCCGTCGCCGGGCCGGTACCGCCGATACCAAGACCAGGGGAGAGGTCAGGGGAGGCGGCCGGAAACCATGGCGTCAGAAAAAAACCGGACGTGCCCGCCAGGGGACCATCCGGGCTCCCCAGTGGAAGGGCGGGGGAACGGTCTTCGGGCCCCATCCACGGAGTTACCATCTCGGCATCCCGCGGAAGATGCGGCGGCTGGCCCTGCGGTCGGTGCTCTCCTTCAGGGCCGGAGAGGGAAAGCTGATTGTGCTGGATTCCCTCTCGCTGGGCGAGCCTAAAACCGGCCTGATGGTGAAGCTTTTGAAGAGCTTGAACGTTCCGGAGGGAACTCTGCTGGTCACCAGAAACAGGGAGCCCAACGTGGAACTGGCGGTCCGTAACCTTCCGTCGGTGAAAGTGATTTCTCCCGAAGGATTGAACACGGCCGAACTCCTCGGTTTCCCGAACCTGGTCATCGTCCGGGATGCACTTCCCAGGATCGAGGAGGTGTTCTCGGCGTGAAGGATCCTTACAGCATCATCATCCGTCCGGTTATTTCAGAAGAAAGCACCGAGCAGATGGCTGACCGCAAGTATATTTTCATCGTCGATCTTAACGCCAACAAGATTGAGATCAAGCAGGCGGTAGAGCATATTTTCAAGGTCAAGGTCGCCAAGGTGAACACCCTTCGCGTCAAGCCGAAGTTCAAGCGGATGGGCGTGCACCGCGGCTACACCGCCCGCGCCAAGAAAGCCATTGTGACCATTACCGAGGACAGCAAGCCCATTCCGTTCTTTGAGGCTGTCTGAGGTCGGAGTTCGAGGAGGGCGCCAGGATGCCGGTTAAAAAGTTCAAGCCCACGTCGCCAGGTCGTCGTTTCGCGGCGCTCCTGGATTTCTCGGAACTGACCAAGAAAGAGCCGGAACGTTCCCTCCTGAAGCCGCTGCGCCGGAAGGCGGGGCGGAACGATAACGGCAGGGTTACCTCACGGCACCGTGGCGGAGGGCACAAGCGCCGGCTCCGGATCGTCGATTTCAAGAGGCTTAAAGATGGAATCCCGGCCAAGGTGGCGGCCATCGAATACGATCCGAACCGAACGGCCCGGCTGGCCCTGCTGCATTACGCCGACGGCGAGAAGGCGTACATCCTGGCTCCACAGGGGATCAAGCCCGGCGCCGTCCTGATGTCCGGCCCCAACGCCGATATCCGTGATGGAAACGCCCTTCCCCTGCGAAATATCCCGGTGGGAACGATGGTGCACAGCGTGGAGCTCGCTGAAGGCAAAGGGGGCCAGATGTGCCGGGCGGCGGGATCGTCGGCACAGCTGATGGCCAAGGAGGGCAATTATGCGCACCTCCGAATGCCCTCAGGGGAGGTAAGGCTTGTCCACCAGGCTTGCCGGGCGACCATCGGTCAGGTCGGCAACCAGGAGCACGAGAACGTCTCCCTGGGTAAAGCCGGGCGATCCCGCTGGCTGGGACGCCGTCCCCATACACGAGGCGCTGTGATGAACCCCGTCGATCACCCCCATGGCGGCGGGGAGGGTAAGGCTCCGGTGGGCCGTTCAGGGCCGGTATCACCGTGGGGACAGCCCGCCCTGGGTTACCGGACTCGGAAGAAGAACAAGCCTTCCGATAAGTACATCGTCAGGCGGAGGGCCCGGTGACAGCCTCGCGCCGGCAGCACCGTTTCGAAGGGGGATCACGATGGGAAGGTCGCTGAAGAAAGGCCCTTATTGCGAGCCCAAGCTCCTGGAGCTGATCAGGAAGATGAACGCTGCCAGGGAAAAGCGGGTAATCAAGACCTGGTCGCGGCGTTCCACGGTTTTTCCCGACATGGTCGGCCATACCCTGGCCGTCTACGACGGACGCCGCCACGTGCCCATATTCGTGAGCGAGGACATGGTCGGCCATAAGCTCGGAGAGTTCGCCCCTACCCGGACATTCCGGGGTCACGGGCACCATACCGAACGGTCGGCGTCCCTGAAATAAAGGAGGAAGTCGGTTGGAAGCCCGAGCTATAGCCCGATACATCAGGCTTGCCCCCACCAAGACCCGGCTGATCATTGACCTGATTCGGGGCAAAGGTGTCCAGGAAGCGCTCTCGATCCTCAGGTACACCCCGCGTCGTGCGGCGAGAGTGGTGGAAAAGTTGGTCAAGTCAGCCGCGGCCAACGCCGAAAACAACCACAATATGGCCGTTGATCGGTTGATCGTCGCCGAGGCTTTTGTAGATCAGGGGCCGTCGTTGAAAAGGATCTGGGCCCGCGGACGTGGCGTCCGGAATGTAATCCTCCATCGTACAAGCCACATTACCGTGGTCCTGAGGGAGAAAGGGGAGGGCTAGCTTGGGTCAGAAGGTCCACCCATATGGGTTGCGGCTGGGGATAAACAAGGACTGGCTCGCCCGCTGGTTTGCCGGGAAGGAGTACGCCGATCTTCTTCACGAGGATCTGGCCATCCGCAAGCAGGTACTCAAGCGGATGCGGAACGCTGGAATCTCTCAGATCGAGATCGAGCGGGCCGGGAACCGGATCAAGATCGGTATTCACACGGCCAAGCCAGGGATCGTCATCGGGCGCGGCGGTGTCGAGGTGGATAACCTCAGACAGCAACTGGAGAAGACCACCGGGAAGCAGGTGGCCATCAACATCCTGGAAATCAAGACTCCCGAGCTTGACGCTCAACTCGTAGCTGAAGGGATCGCTTCCCAGCTCGAGCGCAGGGTCGCTTTCAGGAGGGCCATGAAACAGGCCATCACCCGTGCCATGCGGTCGGGTGCCGGGGGGATTAAGATCCAGTGCAAGGGACGCCTCGGCGGGGCGGAAATCGCCAGGGCGGAGTGGTTCCGTGAAGGCCGAATCCCCCTGCAGACCCTGCGGGCGGATGTGGATTTCGGTTTAGCGGAGGCTTTCACTACCTACGGCCAGATTGGGGTCAAGGCGTGGATCTACAAGCGTGACTTGATGCCCAAGGCCAGGAAGAAAGTGGGTGGCTCCGGTGCTAATGCCAAAGCGGGTTAAATACCGCAAGCAGCAACGAGGGCGGATGAACGGAAAAGCCGTGGCCGGTTCCACCATCGCCTTCGGAGACTATGCAGTACAAGCGCTGGAACCAGCCTGGATCACCGCGAGGCAGATCGAAGCGGCTCGGGTGTCGATGACCCGTTTCATCAAGAGGGGCGGAAAGGTCTGGATCCGGATCTTCCCGGATAAGCCGGTCAGCAAGAAACCCGCTGAAACCCGAATGGGAAGCGGCAAAGGCGCGCCGGAATTCTGGGTCGCGGTGGTCAAGCCCGGGCGGATCCTTTTCGAGATCGCCGGAGTTCCGGAGGAGACGGCCAAGGAGGCGATTCGTCTCGCCGGGCACAAGCTGCCGATCAAGGTCCGTTTCGTCACGCGCGGTGATGCGGAGGTGCAGGCTCAGTGAAGGCTTCAGAGCTTCGCGAGCTGGACGTACGGGAGTTGCTGGAGAAGGTCCGCGGTTTGAGGGAGGAACTGTTCAACCTCCGCTTTCAGGCGGCCACCAAGCAACTGGAAAACCCCATGCGGATCCGCCAGTTGAAGAAAGACATCGCCCGGATTATGACCGTTGCCCATAGCAAGCAGACACCGGACGACGGAGGTAGATAAAAGTGACCGAAGGGGACATGAATCGCGGGAACCGTAAGGCGAGGGTCGGGGTGGTCAGCAGCGACAAGATGGACAAGACGGTGGTGGTCACCGTCGAGTCGGTGGTTCGGCACCCGCTTTACGGTCGCCGGATGCGTCGCAGCAGCTCCTTCAAAGCCCACGATGAGAACAATAATTGCCGGATCGGCGACGTGGTGCGGATCCGGGAGACCCGACCTCTGAGCCGGGAAAAGAGATGGCGCGTGGAGGAGATCATCGAGAAGGCCCGGTAGAACCGGGACATTTTCTCGGACGCCGGTTAACGCACACCGGCTAGAAAGACCGCGCGGCGCGAAGACCGCAGCGGAGGAGGAATTACCGGATGATTCGCCCTGAGACACGTCTCAAGGTCGCAGACAATACCGGGGCCAGGGAACTGCTCTGCATCAGGGTTCTTGGGGCTTCCAACCGGAAATACGGCAACATCGGGGATATCATTGTGGCTGCGGTGAAGGAAGCCGCCCCCGGAGGAGTCGTTAAAAAGGGAGAGGTCGTTCGGGCGGTCATCGTCAGGACACGTACGGGCGCCCGACGCCCCGACGGTTCCTACATCCGCTTCGACGATAATGCGGCGGTGTTGATCAACGATCAGAAGAACCCCCGGGGTACCAGGATCTTCGGACCAGTGGCCCGGGAGCTAAGGGAAAAGGAATTCATGAAGATCATTTCGCTGGCACCGGAAGTGCTTTAGGAAGGGTCGGGTTGCGGGCCTTGAAACTCAACGTCCGAACTGGAGACACGGTAATCGTCATTTCGGGGAAAGACGAGGGCAAACGGGGGAAGATCCTGAAGGCCTTTCCCGCCGAGGGAAAGGTCCTTGTGGAAGGGATCAATCTCGTCACCAAGCACAGCCGTCCGACCCGAAAGGTACCGCAAGGCGGGATCAACAAGCAGGAGGCGCCCCTGCCTGCCTGCAAGGTGATGTTGATCTGCCCGCGCTGCCACCGTCCTACCCGGGTTGGTTACGCGATCCTGGAGGGCGGGCCGAAAGCCCGGGTGTGCAAGCACTGCGGAGAGACCGCGGACAAGTAGCGGGCCGGCGGCGGGTGGTGGTTGCCGCCGGCGAAGGAAAGGCAAGGAGGATTGGTTTTATGGTGGCCAAGGCCAAGGAAGACAAGGCCTCAGAGAAACCGGTTCAGAAGCCGACAAAAAAGAAGCCGGCGGAAAAAATGTCGGCGGATATCATGCCGGCTGAAAAAAAATCGATTGAAAAGAAGCCGGAAGAAAGACCTGCGAAAGATGCCGGGAGCGTGCCGAGGCTTAAGCTCAAGTACGAGGGAGAGGTCGTGCCCAAGCTCAAGGAGCAGTTCGGGTACACCACGCCCATGCAGGTGCCCAAGCTGGAGAAGGTGGTCCTGAATATGGGGATTGGCGAAGCCGTTGCGAATCCCAAGCTTTTGGACGCCGCAGCTCGGGATCTGGGGATCATCGCAGGGCAGAAACCGGTCATCACCCGGGCCAAGCGTTCCATCTCCAATTTCAAGCTTCGGACCGGCATGCCCATCGGCTGCATGGTCACCCTGCGCGGCGAACGGATGTACGAGTTCATCGATAAATTGTTCAACATCGCGCTCCCCAGGGTTCGGGACTTCCGGGGTTCTTCACCCAAGTCGTTCGACGGACGGGGGAATTACAGTCTTGGGATCAAGGAGCAGTTGATCTTTCCCGAGATTGATTACGATAAGGTCGAAAAGATCCAGGGCTTGGACATTGTGATCGTAACGACGGCCAGGACCGATGAGGAAGCCTTCCATCTGCTTCGGCTCCTCGGACTGCCCTTCAGGGAGGCGGCGTAAGTTGGCCAAGAAGTCCATGATGGAAAAGGCGAAGCGCCCCCAGAAGTTTCGGGTAAGGACATACCATCGTTGCCGTATCTGCGGCCGTCCGAGGGCTTTCCTTCGGAAGTTCGGGATGTGCCGCATCTGTTTTCGGACCCTGGCGCTGAAAGGCCAGATCCCAGGGATCAGGAAAGCAAGCTGGTAGGCCGGGAGGATGATCTACCCTGTTTAGCGACCCGATCGCGGACATGATGACGAGAATTCGGAATTGCAACATCGCAAGAAGGGATCGTGTCGATATTCCCGGCTCCAGGATGAAAGTGGCGCTGGCGTCGATCCTTAAAAAAGAAGGTTTTATCCGGGATTTCGAGTTCACCGCGGACGGGAAGCAGGGAATCCTGCGGGTGTACCTGCGGTATGGACCCGGTAAGGAACGGATCATCACGGGGATCAAGAGGATCAGCAAGCCCGGTCTGCGGGTTTACGCGGGGAAAAAGGCGATTCCCAGGGTTCTGCGCGGCCTGGGGGTTGCCATTCTTTCCACCCCACGAGGACTGATGACCGATCGAGAGGCCCGTGCCGCCGGGGTCGGCGGCGAAGTCATCTGCTACGTCTGGTGAGGTGGGGATAGTGTCCAGAGTAGGAAAGCGCCCTATTCCTTTGCCGGACGGGGTTACCGTTCAGGTCGAGGGCAACAACGTGAAGGTGAATGGGCCGAAGGGAAATCTTGATCGTACCGTCCCCAGAGACCTGGATCTTCAGGTGGGTGAGGGTACCCTGGTGGTCAAGCGGCCCTCCGATAGCAAGGAGCACCGATCCCTGCACGGCTTGACCCGCACCCTGGTGTCCAACATGGTCGAAGGGGTGACCAACGGGTTTCAAAAAGGGCTCGAGCTCAGCGGAGTCGGATATCGCGCCGCCTTGCAGGGACGGAACCTGATCCTGACCGTGGGGTATTCGCATCCCGTGATCATCGAACCCCCGCAGGGGATCGAGATCGAGGTTCCAGCATCCAACCGGGTGACTGTGCGGGGCATTGACAAGGAGCGGGTGGGCGCCGTAGCCGCCGACATCAGGAGGGTCCGCACCCCCAATCCCTACAGCGGTAAAGGAATCCGGTACGAAAACGAGGTTATCAGGCGCAAGGTCGGTAAGACCGGGAAGTAGGGGTGGTTTGAGGTGAGTCTAAGACCAAATCGGAACCTGGCCCGGCAACGCAGGCATGATCGAATCCGGAAGAAGGTCGGGGGAACGACGGTTGTCCCCCGCCTGAATGTGTTCCGGAGCCTGAGGCATGTATATGCTCAGTTGGTGGACGATCAGAGCGGATGTACCCTCGTGGCCGTCTCCACCCTCGATCCGGAGGTCAAGGAGGGTCTTGCCCGCTCCTGGAACGTGGACGCCGCCCGGAAAGTGGGCGAGATCCTGGCCCAGCGGGCGCTGACCAAGGGGATCAGCCGGATCGTCTTCGACCGGGGAGGATACGTCTATCATGGGCGGGTGGCTGCAGTCGCAGACGGCGCTCGGAACAAGGGCCTGATTTTCTGATCTCACCCTCTGGGGCGGGAGGAGGTGGATTGTGCAGAGACGTGAGAGGTCCGGCTCGGACAAGTCGGATCTGCAGGAAAAGGTTGTGAGCATCAACCGGGTCGTCAAGACCGTCAAGGGTGGTAAGATTCCGAGTTTCAGCGCCTTGGTCGTGGTCGGAAACGGAGAGGGCCGCGTGGGGGTCGGGATGGGCAAGGCCCGTGAGGTACCCGAGGCGATCCGGAAAGGCATCGAGGATGCCAAGAAACAGATGATCGATGTCATTCGTGAGGGGACTTCTCTCCCCCACGAGGTCGTAGGTCGTTTCGGGGCCGGGAGGGTACTCCTGAAGCCCGCCTCCCAGGGAACCGGGATCATCGCCGGAGGTCCCGTGCGGGCGGTCATGGAACTCGCCGGGATCCGCGACGTCCTCAGCAAATCCCTGGGTTCCAACAATCCGATCAACGTGGTTAGAGCCGCCGTTGAGGGCCTCCGGAGCGTGAAGAGTCCGGAGGCGGTCGCCCGCCTGCGGGGGAAGAGGCTCGAGGAACTGGTGGGCTGACCCCAACGAACGGGGGGATGACTTGATGGCAACCGAGAAAGGGAATGGACCCGGTTACTTGCATGTGACGTTGGTTCGCAGCTTTGTCCATTCCACCGAAAGACAGCAGTCCACCGTCCGGGCCCTGGGGCTGAGGAAGATTCACCAGACGGTGTCCCTGCCCGATTCTCCGGCGGTCCGCGGGATGATTCGCCGGGTGGCTCATCTGCTCCAGGTCAAGCAGGACCAGCCCCGGTAATCCGCGGCCTGAAAGCGGGCCGCGCAGGATGTTCTGCCGGAAGGTTCTTAGTCCCAGGAGGTTTATCAGATGCATCGAGGAGATCTGCGCCCACCGGAAGGGACGCGCAGTCAGCGGAAAAGGGTCGGTCGCGGAACCGGCAGCGGATTGGGCAAGACCGCGGGTCGCGGCCACAAGGGGCAGAAGGCCAGGGCCGGCGGGAGCATCAGGCCCGGCTTCGAGGGGGGCCAGATGCCCCTGGTACGCCGCCTTCCCAAGCGCGGCTTTAAAAACATTTTCGCCAACCGTTTCGCGGTCGTGAATGTTGGGGAACTGGAACGTTTTCCGGCGGGTTCTTCGGTTACACCCGCCGCGCTCAGGGAAAACGGTCTGGTTAAAAAGTCGGGTGAGCCCGTGAAGATTCTGGGTACCGGCGAGCTCACCAAGGCCCTGTCGGTTTCCGTGCACGGCTTCAGCAAGACAGCGGAGGAAAAAATCCGAGCCGCCGGCGGAACGGTAGAGGTGATCTAGGTGCTCTCCGGGCTTCGAAACGCCTTCAAAGTAAAAGATCTGCGCCGGAGAATCGTTTTTACCCTGCTGATGTTCCTGATCTTCCGGGCCGGCGTGCACATCACCGTGCCCGGAGTCAACCCGGAACTGATGAAGCAGTTCTTCGGGCAGGGGCAGCTTTTCGCCTTTTTCGACGTCATTGCGGGGGGCGGTTTTCTCAACTTTTCCATCTTCGCCCTGAACGTTACCCCGTACATCACGGCTTCGATCATTGTCCAGTTGCTGACCATCGTGTTCCCAAGGCTGGAGCAGTTGGCCAAGGAGGGGGAAGAGGGTCGCAAGAAGCTGGCCCAATTTACCCGTTACGGAACGGTGGCCCTCGCCTTCCTGCAGGCCCTGGGGATCACCTTCGCCATCCGAGGTGCCGTCGTTGAGCCGGGGGCCCTGACCATCATCCTCATCGCGTTCACCCTGACTGCGGGTACGGCCTTCCTGATGTGGCTGGGTGAGCAGATCACCGAGCACGGGATCGGGAATGGGATTTCCCTGATCATCTTCGCTGGGATCGTTTCCCGGCTTCCGGCCGGCGCCGAGAGCCTGGCCGAGGCGCTCCGCCTACGGACCGTGGGTTACGGAGGGTTGCTGGCCGTGCTGATCGTAGCCCTTCTGGCCATCGTTCTGGTGGTCTATGTGCAGGAAGGTCAGCGCCGGATCCCGGTGCAGTACGCCAAGCGGGTCGTCGGCCGCAGGATGTACGGCGGGCAATCGACCCATATTCCGCTGAAGGTCAACATGGCGGGGGTCATCCCGGTGATCTTCGCCTCGTCCCTGCTCCTGTTCCCGTTGACGGTGACCCAGTTCGTCCAGCATCCCATCGCCACAGCGATCAACAATGCCTTGAGTTTCGGCAGGCCGCTGAACACGGTCTTGTACGTGGTCTTCGTCATGTTCTTTACTTACTTCTACACGGCAATCCAGTTCAACCCGGTGGAGGTCTCCGACAACATCAAGAAGTACGGCGGGTTCATCCCCGGGATCAGGCCGGGCCGTCCCACTACGGAGTACCTTACCCGCGTTGTCAACCGGATCACCTTGGTGGGGGCGGTCTTCTTGGCCGCGATCGTGACCCTCCCCATCTTCACTCGTGGTCTCAGCCCGCTCGCCGTAAGCATCGGGGGAACAGCCCTGCTGATCGTAGTGGGTGTGGCTCTGGAGACCATGAAACAGATCGAGGCCCACCTGCTGATGCGCCACTACAAGGGCTTCATCAAGTGAGGGTCCTCAGGCTGCAGCCGAGCAAGAACCAATGGGACTTAGGCTGCCGGAGGGGATTAGAGAGAGATGCGGATCGTGCTGCTGGGTCCTCCTGGTGCCGGAAAAGGCACTCAGGCCGCCCGGCTCGCGGAGACCTTGGGGGTACCACATATTTCGACCGGTGACATGCTGAGGGAGGCCGTACGGGATCAGACCGAGGTCGGCAAGCGGGCGGAAGGGATCATGAAGAGAGGCGATCTACTGCCCGATGCGTTGATCTCGGAACTGGTCGCCGGGAGGCTGGCGAGACAGGACTGCGAACGCGGTTACGTCCTGGACGGGTACCCGCGGACGCTGGAGCAGGCCCGGTTCTTGGAAGAGTTCCTGGACCGGAGCGGGACGTCCATCAGGGTTGCCGTCAACCTGGAGGTTGGGGAAGAGGAAATCCTCTCCCGGCTCGATAAACGGCGAACCTGCAGGGGTTGCGGCGCCGCTTACCACCTGGATTCCTCGCCTCCTCGGTTGCCGGGCCGCTGTGACCGATGCGATGGGGAGCTTTACCAGCGAACCGACGATCTGGGCTCGGCGATCAGCAGGCGGCTTGAAGTGTACCAGGCGCAGACCGAGCCGCTGATCCGCTTTTACGACGACCGGCGGTTGATGCATAAGGTTTCAGGTTCGGGGCCGGTGGAAGAGGTCGCGGCCAGGGTACTGGCCGCGACAGCCGGGGCAAGGTCGTGATCACCTTGAAGTCGGCCCGAGAGCTGGACCTCATGCGGGAGGCGGGCCGGATTACGGCGCTGGTTCTGGCAAGCCTGGAGAAGGTGGTAGTACCTGGAGTGAGCACCCTGGAGCTCGATGAGCTGGCGGAGGAGATCATCCGAAAAGAAGGCGGAAGACCCGCCTTCAAGGGGTACCCGGCCCCCGAGCCGGATATCCCGCCCTTCCCCGGCTCCATTTGTGCCTCCATCAATGAACAGGTAGTTCATGGAATACCTGGCTTGAGAAGGCTGCAGAATGGGGATATTATCAGTATTGACACCGGGGTGGAATTTGAGGGATATTTTGGAGATGCTGCGGTGACTCTCGCCGTGGGAGAAGTGGGCGAGGTGCAGCGGAACCTGATCGCCGTGACCAAAGGCGCCCTCCAGGCGGGAATCAACGCCGCCCGGCCGGGAGGCCGGCTTTCGGATATCTCTCATGCCATCGAAAGCTATGTTGGGCTCAACCATTTATCAGTGGTCCGCCAGTTTGTGGGTCACGGGATTGGCAGCCGGATGCATGAGGAACCACAGGTGCCCAACTTTGGACCGTCCGGTAAGGGTCCAAGGCTGGAACCCGGCATGACCCTGGCCCTTGAGCCCATGGTCAACGAGGGGACCTACGAGGTGGTCAGAGGCGATGACGGGTGGACCGTGGTCACCGCCGACGGCCGTCTGTCCGGTCACTTCGAGCATAGTGTGGCCATCACAGAGGGGGAACCGGTCCTCCTCACCGTCCTTTGAGAGGTTTTTCATCGGGCGGGGGGATGGGTCTGAACCCTCCGGATCTGCGGGGCATTATGGCCGGAGAGTTCTCGATCGGATGTTTGGTAAGTTCCAGAGCCGGACGTGACCGGGGCCGGTTTTTCATCGTGATTGGACCGGCGTCGGAAAGCTTCGTAACGGTTGTCGACGGCCAGAAGCGTTCCGTCGAACGTCCGAAGCGCAAGAACATCAGGCACCTGGTGGCCCACGGAAACGCCCCGGGCAGCCTGTACGTGAAGCTGGCACGAGGCGATAAGGTATCCGATGCGGAGATCCGCGAGGCGCTGTCCAGATTCAATACGGTGTCCGACACGGGCGTAGACCCGGCGAGCGCGCCGGAAATTCTTGAAAAGAAGGGTGAGGAGGGCGATGGCAACCGTGAGTAAACGCGACGTGATCACCGTCGAGGGAAAAGTCGTGGAACCCCTCCCCAACGCCATGGTCCGGGTGGAGCTCGACAACGGGCATAAAGTGCTGGCCCACATCTCCGGCAAGATCCGCCTGAAGTTCATCAGGATCCTGCCGGGTGACAGGGTTTCGGTAGAACTGTCCCCCTACGATTTAACCCGCGGGCGGATTGTCTGGCGTTACAAGTAGCCCGGAGGCGAACGTTACACGTCCCTCCCATCCTGGAGGGCCGGCTGTGGGCGACCGCCTGGGACGAGGAGGTTCCTTGGATGAAGGTCAGGGTATCGGTCAAAAAAATCTGTGAGAAATGCAAGATCATCAAGCGCCACGGTTGCGTCATGGTGATCTGTGAAAATCCCAAGCACAAGCAGAAACAAGGTTGAAGGGAGGTGCCTGGCCATGGCGAGAATTGCCGGAGTTGACCTGCCGAGGGAGAAGCGCGTTGAAGTCGCACTTACTTATGTCTTTGGGATCGGGAGAAGCAAGTCCCAGGTGATCCTGGGGAGGACGGGGATCAATCCCGGTACCAAAGTACGCAGCCTCACGGAGGATGAAGTCGCGAGACTCCGGGAGGTCATCGAGCGGGAGCACAAGGTGGAGGGCGATCTGCGGCGTGAGGTTACCGCCAATATCAAGCGGCTGATCGATATCGGATCCTACCGCGGGTTACGTCACAGGCGCGGGCTGCCGGTGCGCGGCCAGCGCACCAGGACGAACGCCCGAACTCGAAAGGGCCCGCGTAAGACCGTCGGCGTGAGAAGGAAGAAGTAGGGAGGGTTCGAGTATGGCGAAGAAGCGTGCCACGCGGCCCAAGCGGAGGGAACGGAAGAATATCCAGGAGGGCATCGCCCATATCAAGTCTACCTTTAACAATACGGTGATCACCATCTCCGATCGCCAGGGGAATGCCGTTTCCTGGTCGAGCGCAGGAACCATGGGATTCAAGGGCTCCCGGAAAGGCACCCCCTTTGCCGCTCAGCTCGCCGCCGAGCAAGCCGCCAGGCGGGCAATGGAACATGGGATGAAGGAGATTGAGGTTTACGTTAAGGGCCCCGGTTCAGGAAGGGAAGCGGCTATTCGTTCCCTCCAGGCCGCGGGACTCGACGTGCACATGATCAGGGACGTTACACCTATTCCTCATAACGGGTGCCGCCCCCCCAAACGCCGGCGCGTATAGCCGGCGGTCGGGCGGCGGATGAGGATGATTTGCCAAGCGACGCGACCTCAGCGGAGGTGTGAAGTGAGCGATGGGAAGATATACCGGCGCGGTTTGTCGGTTATGCCGCCGGGAGGGCGAGAAGCTCTTTCTGAAGGGTGACCGATGCTACACTGTCAAGTGTGCAATTGATCGGCGGAACTATGTCCCCGGTATTCACGGTCAGAGCCGCAGGAAGCTTTCGGAGTACGGGGTTCAGCTCCGGGAAAAGCAGAAGGCCAAGCGTATTTACGGGGTCATGGAAAGGCAGTTCCGGCGTTACTATAGCTTGGCCGCGCGTAAGAAGGGCGTTACCGGCGAGATCCTGCTCCAGTTTCTCGAAAGCCGGCTCGACAACGTCTTGTACCGCCTGGGGATCGCTTCTTCCAGGGCGGAAGCCAGGCAGATGGTCAACCACGGCCTCATCACCGTGAACGGAAGAAAGGTCGATATCGCTTCCTTCCGGACCAAGCCCGGTGATGAGGTAACCGTCAAGGACGGCGCCAGGAGTATGCCCCGAATGAAGAATCTTGTCGAGGGCGGGCTCTACCGGGCTGCTCCGAGCTGGCTCGAGGTCAACCAGGAGCAGTTGAAGGGAAGAGTCCTTCGGTTGCCGGAGAGAGGCGAGATCGATGTCAACGTGAAGGAACACCTGATCACCGAGCTTTACTCCAAGTAGGGCCGGACGGTTTTCCTTTTCGCAACATTCAAGGAGGGCTGAAGATGATCGAGTTCGAACAGCCCAGGGTGGAGACTCTGCAAGACGAAGGTCCGACCTACGGAAAATTCCTGGTCGAACCCCTTCAGCGCGGATACGGGATCACCATCGGCAACTCACTCCGGCGCGTGCTGTTATCTTCCCTCCCGGGGGCCGCCGTAACCAGGATCAAGATCGACGGTGTCCTGCACGAGTTTTCCACGATCCCTGGGGTAATGGAAGATACCAGCGAGATCATCTTGAACCTGAAGGAACTCAGGCTCAAGTTGCATCGGGATGAGTCCCACACCCTCTATATTCAGGCCGAGGGGGAAGGGCCCATTCGGGCAGGTGACATCATCACCGATCCGGATGTGGAGATCTTGAACCCGGATCTGCACCTGGCCACTCTCTCCGGGGACGGAAGGCTCTTCATGGAGATGACCGTCGAGCGCGGGCAGGGTTACGTTCCTGCGGAGCGGAACAAGCGCAGCGATCAGTCGATCGGAGTGATTCCGATCGACTCCCTGTTCAGCCCGGTCAGACGGGTCAACTACGCGGTGGAGAAGACCCGAGTGGGTCAGTTCACCGACTTCGACAAGCTGCTTCTAGAGGTTTGGACCGACGGGAGCATCCGGCCCGAAGAGGCCACCAGCCTGGCCGCGGAGATGCTCAAGGAACACCTTGCCATCTTCGGCACCTTGACCCAGGTCAAGCAAACGGTGGAGATGAAGGCGGAGAAAGAAAAGGATGAACGGCAGAAACTCCTGGAGATGCCCATTGAAGAGCTGGACCTTTCGGTCCGCTCCCATAATTGCCTCAAGCGGGCGGGCATCAATACCGTCCGGGAGATTGCCGGCCGCACCCGCGAAGAGATGATGAAGGTTCGCAATTTAGGCAAAAAGTCCTTGGAAGAGGTCGAGGCCAAGCTCGGGACCCTGGGACTTTACCTCCGCGAGTCGGAGGAATAGGGGAGGTACGGGCGTGAGTTACAGAAAACTGGGGAGGGTGCAAGCTCACCGGAAAGCGCTCTTCCGCCACCTGGTGACCTCCCTCCTGGATAAAGGCAAGATCAGCACCACCGAGGCCAAGGCCAAGGAGATCCGCGGCATGGTCGACAAGATGATCACCCTTGCCAAGAGGGGCGATCTCCACGCCAGGCGCCAGGTCCTCTCCTTCGTGATGGACGAAGACGTGGTCACGAAGCTCTTCGATACCGTGGCTCCCCGGCTCGGGCAGCGGCCAGGCGGTTATACCCGGATCTACAAGACCGACCCCCGGCGGGGGGATGCGGCCCCGATGGCGGTACTGGAGCTCATCACCGATTGATCTCCTCCAGGCGGGCCCATGTTCGAAGAGACTTCCGGCTTGTCTCCGACCGGAGTGATCGACCCTGGACGTCCCGCTGCTGATCGAGGTTGACGATCTGAAGCATGCCTACGATCAGGGAACCGGAAGCGATGAATACGCCCTGAACGCGGTTTCCTTGGCCGTCGAGCAGGGCGAGTATGTGTTGATTGCCGGGGCGAACGGCTCCGGAAAGTCAACCCTGGCCCGGCACCTCAACGGCCTGCTGCTCCCGACCTCTGGCGAGGTCAGGATCATGGGAAGGCCGACCCACGACCCGGAAGATATTATGGAGATCCGGTACGCGGTCGGCTATGTTTTTCAGAATCCGGAGAACCAGATCGTCGCCGGCGTCGTTCAGGATGATGTCGCTTTCGGCCCGGAAAACTTGGGCCTTGACCCATCGGAAACCCGTATTCGGGTGGAAGAATCACTTCGGGCGGTT
This sequence comes from Bacillota bacterium, assembly GCA_016190305.1. Taxonomy (GTDB): domain Bacteria; phylum Bacillota; class JACPQU01; order JACPQU01; family JACPQU01; genus JACPQU01. Next base: position 3,828 of record JACPQU010000185.1, on the reverse strand, counting down.
CACCTGTGGAATCTTCGGGAGCGGTCGGTATTCGCCCTTTCGGGGGGCGAGAAGCAGAGGCTGGCACTCGCCGGGGTGCTGGCCATGCGGCCCAGGTGCATCGTCCTCGACGAGCCCTGTTCCCTCCTGGATGGAGCGGCGCGCAAGGGGATCCTGGACCTTCTGGCGCAGTTTAACCGGGAGCATGGGACGGCCATCATCTACTTCACCCATGACCTTGCCGAGATCGGCGCCGCCCGGCGGGTTGTTCTACTCGCCGGAGGGTGCCTTGTCGCCGACGGACGGCCCGCCGATCTGCTGCCCGAGGCTCATCTGCTTAAAAGCTTTGGGCTGGAAGCCCCCCCATTGGCCGTGGTCGGGGAACTGCTTCGCTCGGCAGGGGTTCTTGTACCCCGCAGGGCGCTGTCCGTGAAGGAGATGGTCGAGGCTTTATGCGGATCCGGGTAAAGGATCTCGGATACGTCTATGATCATGGGACGCCGATGGCCGCCCAGGCTCTGAGCGGGATCGACTGGGAGGTCCGCCCGGGGGAGTTCTGGGTTGTGTCCGGACCGTCGGGATCGGGGAAGACCACCCTCTCGCTGCTCCTGGCCGGCCTGCTGCCCCCTACGAGCGGGTCTCTTCAGGTCGACGGCGTGGAGATCAGCGGCCGCGGATCGGTGGCGGAGGGCGTTCGCAGGCGGATCGGGGTGGTGTTCCAGTTTCCGGAGCACCAGCTCTTCGCCGGTTCGGTCATGGAAGACGTCGTCTTCGGCCCCCGCAGTCATGGACTGCCGGCCAGGGAGAGCGAGGCCCGGGCCGAAGAAGCGCTCAGGATGGTCGGGCTGGATCCCTCAGCCGTGGGGCCCAGAATCCCTCGTGAATTGAGCGGAGGTCAACGCCGGCTGGCGGCTGTGGCAGGGATCCTGGCGCTCCGGCCGTCCCTGTTGATCCTTGATGAGCCTACCGCGGGGCTGGACCACCCCGCCAGGGTGCGCCTCCTTGAAATCCTGGCGGGCTTGCATCGGGAAGGAATCACCATCGTGGCCGTCAGCCATCGGATCGGGGACTTCCTCTCTCTCGCCGACGGGTTCCTTTGCTTGGAAAAGGGCCGGATCTTCGCTTCGGGCGACTCCCGGCAGGTTGTGCCGGCGCTGGCGGTGACCCCCGGCTGGCGGGACGGCCTGCCCGACGTTGTGCGGCTGATGCTCTCCCTGGAGGAGCGGGGGTTCGGGGTGGGTGACGGGGTCTGGGCCCCGGAAGGAAACGGGGTCTGGACCCCGGAAGAAGCGGCGGAGAGAATCTTGACGGCCCTGGGTGGGAGGAGCAGCCCGTGAGGGCTTCCGGCCTGATGCTGGGACGCTACCTGCCCGGAGCCTCGCCCGTCCATACGCTTGACCCGAGGGTCAAGCTGGGCTTGGCCTCGGCCCTGGGCATCTTGATTTTCATCTGCACTGACCCGGTTTCCTATACCGTGATTCTCGCCGGGTTAAGTCTCGCCGCCAGGGCCGCCGGTCTGGGACTCGTCCTGTTGGCCCGCGGTCTGAGGCCCGCGGTCCCATTTCTCCTTTTTACCTTGACGGCCCATCTCCTCTTTACCAGGGGCGGAGAACCCTTGCTGGCCGCCGGCCCCTTGATCATGTACGAAAAGGGGGCGGCCCTGGGCGTCCTCATGACCCTCCGTCTGCTGCTCCTGCTGCTGACGGCTGCGCTCCTGTCCAGCACCACCCCGCCCCTGGCCCTTTCCGACGCCGGAGGCAGCCTGCTGCATCCCTTGCGGCGCTTGGGCATCCCGGCCGGAGACCTCGCCGTTTCGGCCAGTTTGGCCTTCCGCTTCATCCCCACCCTCTGGGAGGAGGCCCAGCGTTTGGCCCGGGCGCAGGCCGTACGTGGGGCCCGTCTCAGTGACGCGAACCCGGCCAGAAGGATCCGGAGCTACCTGGCCCTGCTGGTGCCCCTCTTCACTTCGGTTCTCGAACGCGCGGATCACCTCCGGGAGGCGATGGAAGCGCGTTGTTTCAAGAGCGGCGGGCACAGGGTTCCCTGGCGGGGCCGGCTGTTGACCGTCAAGGACGCGGCGGCCGTTCTGATTACGGGGGCCTTCGCAGCCCTGGTCTGGCTGATCAGAGGCTGGTCGGGGGGTGTGGGGGTTGGATCGTAACATGATGCTGGTCGTCGAGTATGAAGGGACCGGTTACGCCGGATGGCAGCGGCAGGCCAACGCCCTCTCCGTCCAAGAGGTTCTGGAAGGGGCGGTGGAGCGGATCACCGGCGAGCCCGCGGTGGTTCAAGGTGCCGGGCGAACCGACGCGGGGGTCCACGCCCGGGGCCAGACGGTCAACTTCCGCACCCGGAGCCGGATCCCCGCCGGGCAATTCGCCGCAGCCATCAACTCGGTGCTCCCTGCCGACATCTCGATTCGCGTTTCCAGGGAGGTGCCGCGGGAGTTTCAGGCCAGGTACCGGGCCCGGGCCAAGCTCTACAGCTATACCGTCTGGAACCAGCGCGAGCGTTCCCCGTTTCAGCGGCGGTACACTCATCATGTTCCGGAGCCTCTCGACTGCGGGCTGATGCGGGAGGGCGCCCGGCACCTCCAGGGCCGTCACGATTTCGCGGCCTTCAGGGGAGCGACGCGGAGGAGGCCTGCGGGAACGGGGAGGAGAGTCGCCGAGGAGAGGGTTGCGGCGGAAAGTCCGGACGGTCCGGCCGGTGCCGGCGTCGGGGATGCCGTCAGGAACCTCTCCAAGCTGTCCGTCGAGGCTTTTGAGGGTCTCGTGACCTTCTTGCTCCAGGCGGACGGTTTCCTGTACCATATGGCCAGGAACATCGTGGGGACCCTGTTGGAGGTGGGTCTGAGCCGCCGCGCTCCCGGCGACTTGAAAGCAATCCTGGAATCCGGAGACCGACGGCTGGCAGGGCCCACCGCACCCGCCTGCGGGCTGTGCCTGGAAGCGGTTTACTACGACCAGGAAATCATTGGTAACGAGGATGCCGGCGCGAGTGGAAAAAGCTAAAACGGGCATCCGGCAGGACAAAAACGCCCGGATCCGTTGCGGCTGCGTAATAAAATGCTATACTGTTCTTCGACAGCTTTGGTGGGCCAAACCAGGACGGATCGGCCCGGGAGGGATTCAATATCAATGATTCAACGTACCCATACCCCTGCTGAAAAAAGCATCGAGCGCCGTTGGTATGTGGTGGACGCCGAAGGCCAGGTGCTCGGTAGGCTGGCGACCAGGATTGCAGGTATCCTGCGCGGCAAGCACAAGCCCATCTACACGCCGCACCTTGACACCGGTGACTACATCGTGGTGGTCAACGCCGAGAAGGTTGTCCTGACCGGGAAAAAGCCGGTTCAGAAGAAGTATTACCGTCACACCCTCTACCCCGGCGGCCTCAAGGTCACCACCCTTTCCGAACTCTTAAAAAAGAAGCCGGAGCGGGTCATTCAGACGGCCGTCAAGGGAATGCTTCCGCATAACCGCCTCGGCCGGAAGTTGTTCAAAAAGCTCCATATATACTCCGGGCCGATCCATCCCCACCAGGCTCAGATGCCCGTACCCCTCGACCTCAGCGCTGATTCCGGGAAAGATCGGGAAAAGAACGCCCGGGGTGCGTGAACCGGGGCGAGTCAGGTCATGGTCCGGGCAGGAACTGGAACGGAACAGCAGGACCAGGAAAAGGATTAGGAACAGGAACCTAGTCAGGAACAGAAAAAGGAAAATGAGCTGGGGCGGTTCTAAAATTCGGAGCGGCTCCAACAGGAGGTCTTGAAACATGGCACTGCAAAATCCGCATTTCCAGGGGACCGGCCGCCGGAAAACGGCTGTCGCCCGGGTCAGGTTGTTC
>JACPQU010000182.1 GCA_016190305.1 Bacillota bacterium | reverse complement strand
CCTATGAAAACCTCGGAGATCACCGGAGTGAAGACGGCCCACGGAGAAGCTCACGGCTGGTTCGTGGGATGCCCTTTGACCCCCAGGCAGATGTTCGATCTCCCCGAGCGGAAGGTGATGAGGAAGATCACCAAGGCGGCCAAGCTGGCCGAACGGCTGGGGGCCCGGATCGTCGGGCTGGGAGCGCTCACATCGGTGGTCGGAGACGCCGGGGTTACAGTCGCTCGGAATGTGAACATTGCGGTGACCACCGGAAATTCCTATACGGTGGCGACCGCCCTGGAAGGAGCCCGGGAAGCGGCCCGCCTGATGGGCACCGATCCCGCCGATGCGGAGGTGGCGGTGGTTGGGGCCACCGGTTCCATCGGCAGCGTATGCGCGCGGATCCTGGCCCGTGAGGTGCGGGCCTTGAACCTGGTGGCACGCCAGAAGGAAAAACTGGATGAACTCGCCCGCCTGATCGCCGGGGAAAGCGGTCTCTTCCCAAGGGTTTCCACCGACGTGTCCTCCGCTCTGACCGGCGCTGATATCGTCGTCACGGTGACCAGCGCCGTGGATACGGTCATCGAACCCGGCTATCTCAAGCCGGGAGCGGTGGTCTGCGACGTGGCCCGGCCCAGGGACGTCTCGAAGAAGGTCGCCGAGGCGAGACGGGACGTGCTGGTGATTGAGGGAGGGGTCGTCGAAGTCCCCGGGCAGGTGGAGTTCAACTTCAACTTCGGTTTCCCCAGGGGAACCTCCTACGCCTGCATGGCGGAAACCATGATCCTGGCCATGGAAGAACGCTACGAGAATTTCAGCCTTGGTCGGGACCTTTCCCTTGAGCGGGTTGAGGAAATCTCCACTTTGGCCAAGAAACACGGTTTTCGGCTGGCCGGCTTCCGTTCCTTTGAGCGTGCGGTTACGGCCGAAGAGATCCAGAGAGTCCAGGAAGAGGCGTATAACAAGAAATCGGCCCGGTCCAGCCGCTGAATGAAAGGGCTAAATGAAACCATTGACATCATTCAGACCACGGACGTATAATGGGGCACTAACTGATGGAGGTTGCCAATAGGCCCTGTAATCCAATTATTCTAATCACCCATCGAATTAACTCCCAATGATCGAATAACGTTTAACGGCTGATCATATAATTCATTCGTCCAATAGGATTCTGGCGCTTTAGGGCGCGAGGGAGGAGGTTTAATGCTCATCGAGAAAGAGGTTGTCCTGACTGCCGAAGGGCTGCGAAGGCTCGAGGCGGAGTTGGAGCACCTCAAGACGGTCCGACGGCGCCAGGTTGCAGAGAGAATCAGGGTGGCCATCCAGTTCGGCGATCTAACCGAGAACTCGGAATACGAAGATGCGAAGAATGAGCAGGCCTTCATCGAGGGACGGATCCTCACCCTGGAGAAGATGCTCAGGAACGCGCGGCTCCTTGACGAGGTGGATATCAATCCCGGGCAGGTCAGCCTGGGGTCAATAGTTCGCCTCCGGGACCTGCTTGACGGGAGCGAATTGACCTATCAGATCGTCGGCGTCGCGGAAGCCAGCCCGGAGGAGAACCGGATCTCCGATCGCTCCCCGGTGGGGAAGACCTTGTTGGGCCATTCCGTCGGTTCAGTGGTTGAAATACCGGTACCGGCCGGCATCGTCAAGTACGAGATCCTCGAGATTTCTCACCAGTAACGGATTTCGGAAGCCTGGGGACGACCGCCCGACCACGACACGACCCTTACACGATCTGGCCTACCCGACATACGAATCGAGGATCCTTTTCGTCCGACGGGAGTCTGGTGGTCGATTCGAATCAATCGAGATTCAAATCAATCGATTCTTTAAGATCGTTAGAATTAGGCTTCGGCCACTTCAGCTTGAAGGGGTCTTCAGGTTTTAAGAACGTTACTACAAAGGTTTAACAGATGGTGATGATCAAAGGATCCCTCGGGAGCCGATAGCGGCAGGTTTTGTCTACGGGGCTGGTATCGGCCCTGTTTTTGTGTTCTTATTAAAGTTGGATCAAAAGATTAAGCCGTATAACGCCGTATAACAGAGTTTCGAACGGTGTCCACGCCCCAACGGTGTTCACGCTTGATCACATTCGGGGCTTGGACAAGATGGGATTTGGGGGACAAGTAAGGTGGAGGTGGATCACCTCGAAAGACCGGGATCTTCCACTAGGCGAACGGGAATCTTTGAAGGATAAGGCCGAATCGGGAAACCGGCCCGGGAAGGGCCGGATTACAGGGTCTGGCTCCGGCACCATTCAGGAGGCCGAGACGGCCGAACCGAGTCCCGGTGCGGAAACCGGTGCTGATCCCGGGGGAGGCGGACCCCTTGCGGAATTGCTGGCCATGAGGGCTCGAAAGCTGAAAGCCCTTGAGGAAGCCGGTCTCTCTCCCTTCGGAGGCCCTTTCACGCGGACTCATACCGCAGCCGCGATCCATGACGTTTTTGACGAATTGGAAGGAAAACAGGTCTCGTTAGCCGGCAGGATCATGGCCGTCCGCCTTCACGGAAAGGCCTCCTTTGCCGATCTGGACGACGACACCGGCCGGATCCAGCTTCATTTCCGCCAGGATCTTCTTGGCGAAGAACTCTACCGGGTCTTCAAGGATCTCCTTGATCTCGGGGACATCGTCGGAATCAACGGCGAGGTTTTCAAAAGCAAGCGTGGTGAGATCAGCATCTCGGTCGGCGGAATCACCGTGCTGGCCAAGTCCTGCCGTCCCCTGCCGGAGAAGTGGCATGGCTTGAAGGACGTGGATCTGCGCTATCGCCAGCGCTATCTCGACCTGATCGTAAACCCCCAGGTCCGGGAGACATTTGTGGCCAGGAGCAGGGCCATCGCCGCGATTCGCAGGCATCTCGACGAACGGGGTTTTCTGGAAGTTGAGACGCCCACCATGATGAGCATCCCCGGGGGAGCCTCCGCCCGTCCCTTCATCACCCATCACAATGCCCTCGATCTCGACCTCTATCTCCGGGTGGCGACAGAACTCCACTTAAAACGGCTTCTGGTCGGCGGGCTCTGGAAGATTTACGAACTGGGGCGCGTCTTCCGAAACGAAGGGATATCCACCCGTCATAACCCGGAGTTCACCTCGCTGGAAGTGTACGAGGCTTTCTCCGACTATCACGGGATGATGGAGCTTGCGGAAGGTCTCATTTCCGGCGCCGCCAGGGCGGTGCTGGGTGGAAAGACCGTGATTACACTGGAAGGGAACCGGGAAGTGAACCTGGCTCCCCCTTGGCCCCGGTTGACCATGCTTGAGGCGGTACAGCGGGAAACGGGCGCGGACTTCAGCACGATCAGCAAGGGCGGCGAAGCGGTACGGCTGGCGCGGGAGATCGGGGTTGAAGTGGAAACCATGGGGGAACCCGCTTGGGGGGAAGTCCTGAACCAGGTTTATGAAGCCAGGGTGGAGCACAGGCTGATCTCTCCGACCTTCATCCTCGATTACCCGCTCGAAGTTTCGCCGCTGGCTAAACGCAAGGAAGATGATCCGCGTTTGACCTACCGCTTCGAGGCCATCATCGGGGGCATCGAAGTGGCTAACGCCTTTTCAGAGTTGAATGATCCTCAGGATCAGCGGGAACGGTTTGAACGGCAGGTCGAAATGAGGGCTCTCGGGGACGAGGAAGCCCACCCAATGGATGATGATTTTCTTCTGGCACTGGAATACGGGATGCCTCCAGCCGGCGGATTGGGCATCGGGATCGATCGTCTGATCATGCTCCTTACCGGTTCACCCTCCATCCGCGACGTGATCCTGTTCCCCCAGATGCGGCCGTTGTCGAAGGACTGAGCCAAACTTAGACCGTGGACCGTGGTGCGTAGACCGTTCACCTGGTCGACCCTTTTGAATCGCGCCGGGCCCTTGAACTTTTTCTGGTTCTTGAACCCGGTCAGGTTTATAAATCCTCCTGGCTTTTCAACCCCGCCGCCTAGTATATGGATCCCATACCTGAAGATACTATTTGATCGCGGGCGGATTATGTGGCATAATGACACTCCTGCGGCGGAAACAAACGCCGGAACAGACCGGCCGAAACAAACCGCAGCGGCGGATGAGAATCCGCGGCAAAGCCCGCAGAAATTACACCGGGCGACTCAAGAAAGCTTGAAGTTGTCGCATTGACAGGTGTAGGCGGGACGTGCTAAGATAGCGATGCTGTCTCGCAATAGACAGTATCTGGATCTCTTATGCACCTTGACAAGCGAACAGTGGTCCCGTCGGGTGGTTGAGTTTTATTGCCTGACGAATGCGGACGAGTGAGTAAATGGGAGCCTTGGTTGGCTTTCCGAGATATATCGCGGAGAGTTTGATCCTGGCTCAGGACGAACGCTGGCGGCGTGCTTCATTCATGCTAGTCGAGCGGGGTGTAGTTGGTGCTTGCTCTGGCTGCGCCTAGCGGCGGACGGGTGAGTAACGCGTGAGCAACCTGCCCTGAGGTTCGGGATAACACCTCGAAAGGGGTGCTAATACCGGATGTGCTTGGTTTCCGGCATCGGGTGCCAAGGAAAGGGTTTTACTTGCTTCAGGAGGGGCTCGCGTCCTATTAGCTAGTTGGTGGGGTAACGGCCTACCAAGGCGACGATGGGTAGCCGGCCTGAGAGGGTGGTCGGCCACACTGGGACTGAGACACGGCCCAGACTCCTACGGGAGGCAGCAGTCGGGAATATTCCGCAATGGGCGAAAGCCTGACGGAGCGACGCCGCGTG
>JACPQU010000181.1 GCA_016190305.1 Bacillota bacterium | reverse complement strand
GCCATACATAATCCACATCGCGGCGGACCACGTTACGGATCACGTGGTAACAGTCCTGGTCGCAGTTTGAACCCGGGAAGACAAGCACCCCGAAACGCATTGAGGCCAACGAGATCGCCCCGATCAACTGATTTTCGTATCCGTGGCCGGTTGCCAGCCGATGGCAGAGCATCGGATATCCCGGTTTTTCGTCCACGGTCGGTCCGGACCAATCAGTTTAAATCAACAACTTTGCAGGCGCAAATCCGCTTTTTGATCACCGGAGCTTTACGGACGTAAAAAGCGTGCCCGCGCCGCCGCCGGCGCGCTTTTCAATCAACAACCGGTTGCACCTCGACCGTGAAGTCCTCCAGCACTGGATTGGCCAGGATCCGGCGGCTGATCTCCACCGCCCGATTCCGGGCTTCGTCCAGGGAAGCGGCCTCCAGGCCGAACTCGAAGCACTTTCCCACCCGAACCCCGGCGGCGTCAGCGTAGCCCATCGAACGCAAGGCCCCTTCCACGGCGGCGCCCTGGGGGTCGAGGACTCCCTTTCTAAGCTTCACGACCACGGATGCCTTGCAGCGCATTGAGTTCAGCCTCCGATCACCCGCCGCACCACCTCGCGGTAGGCCTCCTCGACTCCACCCAGGTCACGCCGGAAACGATCTTTGTCCAGCTTTTCCTTGGTGGCCGTATCCCAGAAGCGGCAGGTGTCCGGGGAGATTTCGTCCCCCAGCAGGATCCGCCCGCTGTTCGGACCGGACGCCTCCAGCCCGAACTCGAGCTTGAAGTCGACGAGTTCAATCCCCACTCCGGCAAGCTCTTTGCGCAGGATGCTGTTGACCATCAGTCCCAGGCTTTCCATCCGGTCCAGCTCGGTGTCCCCGGCAAGATCCAGGGCCCGGGCGTGGTTTCGGTTGATCATGGGGTCGCCGAGGTCATCCCGCTTGTAATACATCTCGACGATGGGAAAGGGCATCGGCACCCCTTCTTCAAGGCCCAGCCGCTTGGCCAGGCTGCCGGCGGCGATGTTCCGGATCACCAGCTCCACCGGCACGATGGCCAGCCGCCTCACCAGCAGTTCGCGCTCCGAAAGGGGCTCCACCATGTGCGTGGGAACCCCGTTCTTTTCCAGCAGATTGAAGAAATGAACGGAGAGCAGAGCGTTCAGGATCCCCTTGTCCTGGATTTCCCCGCGCTTCTGCCCGTTGAAGGCGGTGGCGCTGTCCTTGAACTCCATGATGCAAAGTCCGTCGTCGGGCGTGTTGTAGACCCTCTTGGCCTTCCCCTCGTAAATCAGCTCGCCGCGCGTCACCTTGGCCACTTGAGATTCTCCTCCTTGATTCCCAAACGATTAAATCCCCCGATTCAAATTCCCAGACGATCAAAGACTTCATCGATATGCCGGAGCTGGTACTGGTAGTCGAAGCACTGCTCCAGGATCTCCGGCGTGAGGTGCCTGGAAACCGTCGGATTCGTCAGCAGGAGCTGCTTGAAGTCTGCGCCTTCCTCCCAGGCCTTCATCGCCGACTCCTGAACGGCATCGTAAGCGGCCTCCCGGGAGAGACCGGCATCGATGAGCGCCAGGAGGACGCGTTCCGAGAAAACGAGGCCGTGGGTGGATTCGAGGTTGGCGCGCATCCGCTCGGGGTAGACCCGCATCCCGCGGAGGATCTTGGTGAAGGAGCGCACCATGTAGTGGGCCAGGGTGGTGCTGTCGGGGATGATGATCCGCTCGACCGAGGAGTTGGAAATGTCACGCTCGTGCCACAGCGGAATGTTTTCCAGGGCGGCCACCAGGTTTCCGCGCAAAACCCGGGATAGGCCGGACAGTTGCTCCGAAAGGACGGGATTCCGCTTGTGAGGCATGGCCGAGGAGCCTTTCTGGCCGGCCTGGAAGGGCTCTTCCACCTCGCGGACCTCGGTCCGCTGGAGCCCCCGGATCTCGGTGGCGAACTTGTCCAGGGATGAGCCCAGGATGGCCAGGGCGCTCAGGTAATGAGCATGCCGATCCCGCTGGAGGATCTGGGTGGAGACCGCCGCCGGCTTCAGGCCGAGCCGATCGCAGACATATCTCTCGACCCATGGGTCCACATGGGCGTAGGTGCCGACCGCCCCCGAGATCTTCCCGACGCTGATCGACTCCCGCGCCCGCTTGAGCCGCAGCAGGTTGCGGTGGCTCTCCGCCAGCCAGAGGGCCATCTTCAGGCCGAAAGTGATGGGCTCGGCGTGGACCCCGTGGGTCCGGCCGGCCATCAGGGTGTGCTTGTACTCCCTGGCCTTCTCTTTCAACACCAGCAGGAGGATCTCCAGTTCGGCGAGGATGGCTTCCGCCGCCTCTTTCATGAGCAGGGACAAGGCGGTATCGACCACGTCGTAGGAGGTGAGCCCGTAGTGGATATACTTTCCGTCGTCGCCCAGGCTCTCCGAGACCGAACGCACGAAGGCGATTACGTCGTGGCGCGTCTGCTCCTCCAGCACCCGGATCCGCTCCAGGTCGAAGGAGGCCCGCTGCCTGATCCGTTCCGGAACCTCGGTGGGGATTTTTCCCTTCCTGGCCCAGGCCTCGCAGACCAGGATCTCGATCTCCAGCCACTTCCGGTAACGGTTTTCGGGGGCCCAGATCCGGGCCATCTCGGGAAGGGTGTAGCGATCGATCAAGGACGGTCGACCCCCTTTAAACCGGTCGTGGTAAGACGCTCCTGGAGACGGCGGTTCTTTTCGTCCACCGAGGCCGCAAGCGCCGAGCGTTGCTCACGGAGGCGGACAGCCAGGTCCGGCATCCCGATGGCCAGGATTTGCGCCGCCAGGAGGCCGGCGTTCCGGGCCCCGTTGACCGCGACAGTGGCCACCGGCACCCCGGGAGGCATCTGGACGATCGCGTGGAGGGCGTCGGCCCCCGCCAGGGGGGTGCTCGCCATGGGCACGCCGATGACCGGGAGGGAGGTGTAGGAAGCAAGCACGCCGGGCAGGTGGGCGGCCGCCCCGGCCCCGGCAATGATCACGCGCAGCCCTCGGGAGGCCGCCTCCCGTGCGTAGGCCGCGGCCCGATCCGGTGTCCGGTGGGCCGAGGCGACAACCAGTTCCCACCCCACGGACAGTTCCTCCAGGGCCTCCGCAGCCAGTTTCATCACGGGGAGATCCGAATCACTGCCCATCACGATGCCCACCAGGGTTCCGCTCACCCGCAACAGCCCCCAGCCGTTTAATCACGCGCTCGATCAAGTCTATTTGGCACTTTTTTGACTTGCTTGTTTGACTTGCCTGACTTACCGGCATACCTGACCGGCATATCATGATCTTTTCCGATTGTTTTCCCGCTTAATGGTAGCAAAGGGCTGGAAGCGGTGTCAACGAAAAAGCCGAACATTATCCCCCCAAGTAGGGTTTAATGTTCGGCTCTTGAAGGACTCCTAATCGGCGTCGTGCAGGGAATCCAACTCGCTGTCCGGCACGTCGAAGACCAGGTTGTGGGGCGGGAGGGGCTCCCGCGTGAAGAACTCGGGGAGCCGGTCGTGAGCCTCGTTGAAACCGGCCCGCCGGTTGAACTCCCGTTCGGTATTGATGACCTCCTTGCCGAGGTCGAAGAGCCCCTTGGCGTCGCACGGCCGCCCGGTGAACTCGCTGTAGAACTCCGCGAGGAGATCCATGTTGTTTTCCTTGAGAAAGGCTGCCAGGTGGAACGAGCAGAACCCGAGGTTGTCGAAGCAGGCCCGGATGCGCTGGACATGGCGGGAGACGGCGGCCTGCCCCTCCGGCTTGTGATGGTCGATCTTGGCGGCGATGGTCAACCCGGCGGTGTGATCCCCGCCCATCGGGGTGGTGCAGAAGGTGACCCCCGTGCCCTTGATCGCCCGCGGGTCGTAGGCGGAGATGGTCTGGTTCTTGACCACCGGGACCCGTTCCACGCCCAGGACCTTGCCGGTGATCCCGGCTCCGTTCCCCACCACCCGGCCGAGGATGGTGCCTTGCTCGATCTCCTCCAGGACGCGCAGGATCCCCTCGTAGTCGCCGAAGGCGAGCCGGCCGGACTCCATCAGCACCCCGATGGCCCCGCCGGTCTCGATGGTGTCCAGGCCCAGCTCGTTGCAGGCCCTGTTCAGGACGGCGATCCGGTCAAAGTCGTCCAGGCCGAGGTTGGTTCCCATCAAGGCGATGGTCTCGTACTCCACCGGGCCGGTGACGGCCTCGCCGTCCTGGTCCGGGAAGATGTTGGAGCAACGGACGATGCAACCCGGCTGGCAGATGTGGCCGACCTCTCCCTCGCCGCCGCGCTCGGTGATCACCTGCTCCAGCCGCTCCCCCGAGATCTTGTCGGCGGTGGCCAGCTCCCCCCGGCTGAAGTTATTGACGGGCATGCCTCCAAGCTTGTTGCAGGCCTGGACCATGTAGGCCGTCCCGAAGCGCCGGAAAAGGGTCCCGGTGGCCGGGTGGGCCTCCAGTTCCGCGACGATCTTGGCCAAGATCTCGCGGAGCCGGGGGCTTGGAGGAGTGGTTTTTCTCCGCTCGGACTCCTTGAAGACCACGGCCTTCAGACCCTTGCGGCCCATCACCGCCCCGAGGCCGCCCCTCGCGGCCACCCGGTTGGGATTGCCCTCCCGGTCGGTGAAGCTGACTCCGGCCGCCGCCATCCCCATCTCCCCCGCCGGGCCGACGCAGGCCACGCTGGCTCGGCTCCCGTACTCCTTCAGGAGCCTGGCGGCGGTGAGATGGGTCTTCAGGCCTTTCAGGTCCGGGCGCTCGACGAGAGCCGCCGTGCCGCCCCCCACCTCGAGGATGTAGGTCCGGTCGGGGGGCGCCAGGTCCCGCACGATGACGGCCTTAATCCCCAGGGCGGCCATCCTCCGGGATGCGGTTCCGCCGGAATTGCTCTCCTTGATCCCGCCGGTGAGGGGGCTTTTGCCTCCCACGGAGATCTGGTCGGTGCCCGAAAGGTTGGAACCGGCGAGGACTCCCGTGGCCATGATCAGGATGTTGGATGGACCCAGGGGGTAGCATGTCGGATTGATCTGAGACAGGAGAAGCCTGGCGGTCAGCCCTCTTCCCCCCCAGGGCTCAAGCTCCGGGGGTACCGGCTCGAATTTGCAGACGCCCGTTTTCATGTTTACGTCCAGGAAATGCATCTCGGACCCCCTCTTAATCAGGTGGGTTCTAAACCCCCAGATAAATCTCACGGACCAAGGAATTGCTCGAAAGCTCCGCGGCGGACCCCGACAGTTTGATCTCGCCGGATTCCATGACATACCCGTAGTCGGCGATCTCAAGGGCCAGGGAAACGTTCTGCTCGACCAGGAGCACGGTCAGGCCTTCTTCCCGCAGCCTGGAGATGGTTTCAAAGATCAGATCAACGATCTTTGGAGCCAGCCCCAGGGACGGCTCGTCGAACATCACCAGTTCCGGTTCGGCCATCAAGGCCCTGCCGACGGCCAGCATCTGCTGCTCTCCGCCGCTCAGGCTGCCGCCGGGCTGCCTGCGCCGGTCCCGCAACACGGGGAACATGCGGTAGCTCCGCGCCAAGGCCTCACCGGCCCGACGGCGGTTGGTGACGGCGCCCATCAGGAGGTTCTCTTCGACGGAGAGGGATGGGAAAATTCGACGTCCCTCTGGAACCAGGACGAGTCCCCGGCGGACCACCCGGTCGGCAGGGAGGCCGGTGACCGGTTGCCCCTTCAGGGTGATCCGTCCCGAAGAAGCACGGTGGGCTCCGCTGACGGCCATCAAGGTGCTTGTCTTTCCCGCGCCGTTGTTTCCGATCAGGCAGACGATCCGGCCTTTATCGACCGTCATACTCACGTTTCGGACGGCGGCTATTTCGCCATAGTGCACATAAAGTTCCTGCACTTCGAGCATCGGTTCCCGTTGTTCAAGCATCGAGGACGCGCCTCCTCGTTCCAAGGTAGGCCTCGATCACCTGGTCGTTTTGAACTATGCGGCCGGGCACATCTTCGGCGATCTTGCGCCCGTGGTGCAGAACGACCACCCGGTCGCAGGTCTGGAGGACCAGGGAGAGATGGTGTTCGACCAGGACGATGGTGAGGCCGAACTCATCGCGAAGGCGGCGGATCAACCCCTGTAGGTGCTGTCGTTCCTCGTGATTCAACCCCGCCGCCGGCTCATCGAGGAGCAGCACCGCGGGCCGGGCCGCCAGGGCCCTGGCCAGTTCCACGAGGCGGCGATGGCCGTAAGGCAGGTTCCGGCAAGGCTCGAACTCCCGCCCGGCCAAACCCACCAGGTGGACCAGCGCCACGGCCAGGCGGCGGGCCTCGGCCTCATCATTCCGGACCCGCCTGGGACGAACCAAGGCGTCAAGGGCGCCATTGCGGAAGTGCAGGGCCATTCCGGCCATCACGTTCTCCAGCACGGTCATGCTGAGAAAGAGCCTGGTCCGCTGGAAAGTGCGGATGATCCCTGCCGCTGCCCGATCCTCCATCTTCAGCCCGGTCAGTTCCCGGTCGCGGAAGAAGACTTTTCCATTGGTAGGGGCTTCGATCCCGGTGATCAGGTTGAAAAGGGTGGTCTTTCCGGCCCCGTTGGCGCCGATCAGACCGCACAGGCGCCCAGCCGGGATCGCCAGGTCAACCTGATCGACGGCGGTAAGCCCGCCAAAACGCTTGACCATTCCCTCGATCCGCATCAAGGTCTCGCCGGCCTTCTGTTCGGGCCTGGCCAGGAAGCGCTCCAGTTCTTCAGCGCCCGAACCCCCCGGGGCGCCTGAATACCCAAGGGCTGAATCGACGAGCGCCCCGGCTCCCGCCAGGATTTCCCCGGCCGGCCCGGCCGCCCCTTCGGCCCCGGCTTCTTTAGCCCCGGCCTTCCCTCCCCGGCCGCGACCTCTGCGTCCCAACAACCTTTGATAGCCGCCGGCAAGCCCTTCCGGCAGGTAAATCATCAAGATGACGATCAGGGCGCCGTAGAGGATCGGCCGCAGG
>JACPQU010000186.1 GCA_016190305.1 Bacillota bacterium | reverse complement strand
TCGCCGGTGGGACGAGCGTTCCACAGCTCGCCGCCTACCCGGACCAAACCCCTGGAGCCGGGCCGGACCACGGTCGCCACGGTCCCCTCCGGAAAGGGTGAATCCGTGTGACGACGACGTCTCCTCCGCGCCCGCAGCACCCCCGCGAAGACCCCGACGGCGAGCCCGCCCCCCGCCAGGGCGGCGCCCGCCGCCGTAATCCTGAAGGCCCTGAACCATGCTCCGGGCAAGAGGGGTTCAGCCGGCAGGGTGATGGCTCCAAGGAAGAGGCTCAAGACTCCCCCCAACCCCAAAATCCCGAAGGTTGGCGTGAAGGCCTCGGCGACCAGGAGGCCTAGCCCCAAGGCCAGCAAGATGACCCCTGTAGTTCGGGAGTCAAAAAGGCCCAGCCCGAAGATCCCGAGCAGGAGAGCGAGGGCCCCTCCGATCTCGGGAATCCCCGTCCCCGGAGCGGCGGCTCCGAGGTACAGGACCAGGGCCCCGCCGATCAGCAGGATTAGGGCGACGGTGGGATCGGCCAGGAAACTCTTCCATCGCAGTACTGGGCCCATCCGGAAGGAACGGGTCACCGCGCCCGCCGTCTCCAGGGTTTCCTCCCGTCCGGCCGTTTTGACCATATTCCCGTCGGCGGCGGCGAGCAGGGCCTCCAGGTCCCCGGCCACGAACTCGATCATGTTCCGCTGGAGGGCCTCCTGGGCATCCAGGGTCAGGTTTTCGGTAACGAAGAGTTCGGCCGTGTTCTCCGGACGGTTTCGTTCCCGGGCCACGCTGCGCATGTGGCCAGCGAGGAAAGAGATGGTCTTCTGATCCGCGGCCCGGGTGCGACCGCCTTCGCTGGGAGACATCTCGACGGGCATGGCGGCCCCCACCGTGGTGCCCGGGGACATAGCCGCCAGATGAGAGGCCGTCAGGATGAAAGCCCCAGCCGAGGCGGCGATGGCCCCCCGGGGGTGGACGTAGACGATGACCGGCACAGGGGATTCGAGGAGGATTTCCAGGATCCGCAGGGTGGCCTTGACCAGGCCGCCGGGGGTGTCCAAGAGCAGGACCACGGCTTGAGCCCCCGTTTTCCCGGCTTCCCGGAGGCCTTGTTCCAGGTATTCGGCTGTGCTGCTGTTGACGGCGCCTCTCAGTTCCAGGACAACGACCTCGCCGGGGAGTCCCGTAGAATCCCGAGGCTGTTCCGCAGACACGGCTTCGGGGATGTCACCGTTGATCCCCAGGGCGGCCAGGGTCCCTTCCCCGGGGAGGATGAAAGGGATGGACAGGAGGAGTATCGCCAGTAACGAGAGCGCTGTTCGGTTCCTCAACGCAGAACCTCCCGGGGACTTAGGATTCCCATTCCCGTGGGAAGTGAACCGACCTGGTTTCCGCCCGCTGACTCGGACAGGAGGGTCGGGCGGCACCCCAAGGTTTCACCGCAGATAGATTTTGCGGATCCGGCTGGAGGGAAGGAAAGAGCGGGCGCGAATGGAAAAAACGAGGTAGCCAGGAAGATGGAAAGCCATCACCAAACCATCGGGAACAATTCAAGGGGGTTAGAAGGAGTTGACTGCCGTTTCCGGTTCAAGCGATCTCCAGCGGATCAAAGAGGAAATCATCTTCGGGATGAAAGTGCTCCGGGGCGAGGGGGTCCTGGAGCAAAACATGGGACACCTCAGCTACCGCCTGGATGACGGCAACATCTGTATGATCGGCCATCTGCACGACAAGGCGAAAACTTTTGATGAAATGGGCCCCGAGGATATGGTCGTCATCGATCCGGACGGGAAACTGGTGGAGGGCACCCTCAATCCGGTCGGCGAACGCGTCATCCACACCGCGGTCCTGGCCGCCCGGCCCGATGTCCGCTCGGTGATCCATGCTCATCCCAAGACCTCGATGCTCTTCGGGATCACCGGACAACCCATCCTGCCCGTGTACATGAACGCCACCATCTTCGCCCCGTCCGTGCCTATTCTCGATTACGCCGCCCAGATCGACACGCCCGAACTCGGCCGGCAGGTGGCGGAGACGCTCGGTAACAACTACGCCTTGCTCCTTCGCGGCCACGGGACGGTCAGCGTCGGCGCCGACATCCGCGAAGCGGTGGTGGTGGCGGTGATGCTCGAGGCCGCCGCCGATCTCCAGTGGAGGGCCAGCGTTCTCGGGACCCCGCGTCCGGTGCGGATGGATGAGCTGGACGGGCGCAATGTGAAAGGCACCAAGCACGCCCACAACGTGGCGAACCAGTGGGCTTTCTATTCCCAGAAATACTAGTTCAGGAAGACGAATGCCAGGTTGGGAAGACAACGGGGGCCGCAACGGCCCCCGTTTTTCAACCTTTTTTCTTCCGCAGCCGCCGCCAGATCCGCTCAGGGGTCATGGGGAGTTCGGTCACCGGCACGCCCGTCGCCTGAAAGAAGGCGTTGGCGATGGCGGCCGGGGTGGGTACGGTGGCCGGCTCCGCCACACCCTTGGCCCCGAAGGGCCCTACGGGATCGTCGGACTCTACGATCACCGTTTCGATGGGTGGCGGGTCACAGGACGTGGGCATCCGGTAGTCCAGGAAGTCGGGGTTTTCGACCCGGCCTTCCCGGAAGCTGATCTCCTCGCTCATGGTATAGCCCAGGGCCTGCAGCACCGCTCCTTCCACCTGGCCGGTCGCCAGTTGGGGGTTCACGGCCCGGCCCAGGTCATGGGCCGCCACCACCCGCACCAGCCTGACCGCACCCGAGTCGGGATCCACGTCCACCTCCGCCGCATGCACCCCGAAGCTGTAGGTGGCGGAGACATTCCCGTACTTGGTCTTGCCGTCCGGGATCACCACATCTTCGGGGATGTAGATCCCGTGACCCAGGATCGGCCGCCCCGCCTGGCGCTCCCAGACCTGTCGGGCGATCACCGCCGAATCGACGCTCGCCCCGGCGGGCGTTTCCGCGGAGGTTGCGCCGCCGCTTCCGGCTCCGCTCCCGCCGTCATCCCCGGCCTTCCCGATGATGCCCTCCCTGATCACCAGCTCTCCGGCGGGAATACCCAGGTGATCGGCGGCGGCGTTGAGAAGCTGCCACCTGGCGTCCGCGGCCGCCCTCTTCACCGAGTTCCCCCCCAGAACCGTGACCCGATCGGCGAAGGTGCCCGCGCTGAAGGGGCTGATCTCGGTATCCACCGGCAGGACCTCCACCCTGGAAAGGGGGAATCCCAGTTCCTCGGCCGCGATCTGCGCGAACAGGGTCCGCGAACCCTGTCCGACCTCCGACTCCCCCGCGATGACCGCCGCGCGCCCGTTCGGGCTGATCCGGACACTGGCCGTGGAGCCCTCGAACGGGCGGAACCCCTCGCTGCTGCCCGAGACGTGGATGCAGGCCGCCAGGCCGACCCCCCGCCCCGGGGTTCGGCGGCTCCGGATCTCCTTCCACCCGATCCGGTCGGCGGCTACCGTCAAGCATTCCTTCAAGGCGCAGCTCTTGATCTTCCACCCGTGAACGGTGAGGTCGCCTGTCTCCACGGCGTTCTTCAGTCGCACCTCGAGGGGATCGAGACCGGCCTCCGCCGCCAGCCGATCGAGGAGGCTCTCGCAGGCCATGGTGGACTGGGGGCTGCCGAAACCGCGGTAGGGGCCGGTGGGCAGTTTGTTGGTGTAGACAAGGAAGGACTCGGTCCGCACGTTCCGGATCCGGTAAAGGCAATCGGAGCGGGTGGTCATCACGCTGAGCACTCCCACGGCCCCCAGGGTATAGGCGCCGTTGTCCCCGATGTTCCTGATGTGCTTCGCCGTCAGGGCGCCGTCCTTCTTAAGCCCCATCTTGACCTCGATGATCGTGGACACCCGGGGCACCGAGGCGGTGAACTCCTCGTGCCGGGTGTGGACCATCCTGACCGGAAGGGGGGAGTGCATGGCCAGCAAGCCGCAGATATAGAAGATGACCTGGTTGGACTTGCCCCCGAAACCGCCGCCGACCTCGGTCTGGATCACCCGGATGTCGTCGGACGGCAGGCCCAGGGATTCCGCCAGGAGCAGCTTCACCCGGAACGGGCTCTGGGTGGAGACCCACATCGTCAACTTTCCCGCTGAAAAGCTCCCCGCGCAGGCGTTCGGTTCCAGGTAGCCCTGGTGCGCGTAGGAAGTGGTGAACCGGTCCGCGAGGACGTAGTCGGCCTCCCGGAAGGCGGCTTCCGGGTCGCCCCGAACGATGTGCCATTGCTGGGCCACGTTGTTCTGGTAACTCTCGTGGAGCAGAGGGGCTCCTTCCCGCATGGCCTCCACCGGATCGAAAACCGCCGGCAGCTCCCGGAATTCGGCCCGGATCAGGCTGAGGGCCTCCTCCAGGGCATCCTGGTCCGCGGCGATCACCGCCGCCACCGGGTCGCCGGCATAGCGCACCCGGTCCACCGCCAGGAGGTGCTGATCCTTGTGGCTGGGGCCGAAGGGGATCCGGGGGGTATCCCGGCCGGTGATCACCTTCTTCACCCCGGGGACGGCGAGGGCCCGGCTGAAGTCCACGTTGAGGATCTCGCCGTGGGGGATGGGGCTGCGGTACAAGCCTCCCACCAGCATCCTGCCGCCGATCTTCACGTCGGCCCCGTACAGGGCCTTCCCGATCACCTTCTCCAGCCCGTCGACCATGGGAACCGACTTTCCGATGCTCATCCCTGACCCCCTCACCCGGTTTTTCGATTGTCCACTTTCCATCCATGCAAGCATCGTACCTCCTTAGGTTATTTATGTCGCCCAGCCGTTGACGGCCCTTTTTCTTGGGCCGATACTATACGGGGGTTGGGTATATTCAAAGGGGGTCGTCTGTGCCCCGGGGGGTGTGACCTTGGTCAAGATCCCGGACCCGGCGCTGATCGGAGCCAGGCGCGCACCGCGTCGGCTGGCGGTCGCCGCGGCGGGCGTGGCCCTCTCGGTGGCGATTATGCTGATCCTGTCCGGGATGCGGGCGGGGTTTGAGCAGAGCGTGGTCGCCCTGGTGGAAAACACCCCGGCCCACCTGTGGGTCAGCGATCCCGCCGTCGATACGGTGAGCAACGTCTTCAGCCTGATCGACGAGGGGGCGGCCGCGGCCCTCCGGAAGCACCCCGATGTGGAAGCGGTCCACAGCCTGTACGCCGTGCCGGTGATGGCCGATGTGGAGGGCCGTAAGCGGCCGCTCATGCTCTACGGTTACGACGTCGCCGGGGGAGCGGGCGGCCCCTGGCGGCTGGCGGAAGGAAACCGCCCCGCCGCGGACGATGAGATCGTGGTGGACGTCATCTTCGCGGAGCAGTACGGCCTCCGGATCGGGGGCACCCTGAAGTTGCTCGGCGGGGAGTTTCGGATCACCGGTCTATCTGCCGGCACCAGTTCCTTTATGAACACCAGCATCTTCGCCGCCAGGACGGAAGTGGCGCGCCGGATCGCCGCCCCGGGTCAAACCAGTTTCCTCCTTGTCGGCCTCCGACCCGGAGCGGATGGGCAAAAAGCCAGGGATGAAACGGCCGCCCTCGTCCCCGGGCTCAAGGTCCGCACGCGGGCGGAGATGGCGGCGGCCACCCTGGACAACATCGGCGGGGTCATGCAAGGGCCCTTCCGGTTGCTGATCGGAATCGCCTTCGTCGTGGGCCTCTTGACCACGGCCCTGATGCTTTATATCACCACCCTGGAAAAGAATGGGGAGTACCAGGTGCTGCGGGCCCTCGGGGGAACGCCCGCCTTGCTGTCGCGCCTGGTGCTGGAGGAGGCCGCCCTCGTGGGCCTGGCCGGGGCGGCGTTGGGCCTGGCGATCACGGTCCTGGCCGCCCGCGGGCTGGCTGTCTCGGCGCCGTTGTACCCGGTGGTGCTTACGCCCCCCGTCGTCGTCCGGACCCTGCTGCTGGTGGCGGTGCTGGCGGCAGGGGGCGCGCTTGTGCCGATCCGGAGGGTCCTCCGCCTGGATCCCTCCGCCGCTCTCAGGGGGTGACGAGTTGGTCCGCCTGGCGATGAAGATGCTTCTGCGGGACCGGATCCGCTTCGGAGTCACGACCCTGGGGGTGGCCGCGGCGGTGGTGCTGATCCTGGCTCTGAACGGCCTTTTCAGCGGGGCGGCCCGTCAGATCACCTCCTATATCGATCAGTCCGGGGCCGACCTCTTCATCGCCCAGCAAGGGGTCTACAACATGCACATGGCCACCTCGGTGCTCCCCGGAGACCTGGCCCCCCGCATCGAGACGGCACCCGGAGTCGATCAGGCGGTGCCGATGGCCTTCTTCGCCACCAACATCGAGGTCGAGGGAACCCGACACCTGGTCTACCTGATCGCCCTGCCTCCGGAGGCTCCCTTCGGAGGCGCGTGGAAGGTTTCGGCCGGCAAGGGGCTGGCCGCTCCCGGCGAGGTGATCCTGGCTCGGGATCTGGCCGATAAGCACGACCTTGCCCTCGGCAGCCGGATCCTGGTGCAGGGACGCTCCCTCCGGGTCACGGGCCTGGCGGAGGAACTCAGTTCGATGGCCTCCAGCTTCGCCTTCATCTCGCTGGGGGATGCCCAGGCCATCCGGGGATCCGGGCCGACGGCCGCCTATTACCTGGTGCGGATCGCCGCGGGCGCCGATCCCTCCGGGGTGGCGGAATCCATCCGGCTCAAGATTCCGGAGGTCAATCCCATGACCACGGCGGAACTGTCCATGAGCGATCGCGAGATCGGCTTGCAGATGGGCGTGGACGTCCTTCGGGCCATGGCGGTGGCCGGGTTCCTGGTGGGGCTCGCCGTGGTCGGCTTATCGGTGTACACGACGGTGGTGGAGCAGTTGAGGCAGTTCGGGATCCTCAAGGCGGTGGGCGCCGGCCGGGGACACCTTCTTCATTGCTTCCTCCTGCAGTCGCAGGTGATGGCCCTGGCCGGTTTCGCGGTTGGGGTCGTCCTTACCTGGATCCTGCGGCTGGCCGTACCTTACCTGGTGCTGGGGATGGAGCTCGACCTGGAGCCGGCTTACCTTTTGCTGACCCTGGGCGAGGTGCTGGTCATCGGCGCCCTGGCGGCCGTCCCCCCCTGGCTGAGGGTGAGCCGCCTGGATCCCATGGTGGTGTTCAGAAGCTGAGGAGGGCGGGCATGTTCGGCCGGAAGGGGAGGCCCGGGCGGGTGCAGGTGCCTGGAGCCAGGAACACCATATAATTGGAAAGCGTTGCGCTCAAGATGTTGTTCGAATCCAGGTCTGCCGGAGGCGATCCCGGGATGGAGGCGACTATGACCCTCGAGGATGTGACCAAGGTTTTCGGTCACGGCGACGTATCGGTGCGTGCGGTGGATGGCGTCAGCCTGACCGTTCAGGCCGGGGAGGTCGTCCTGGTGATGGGTCCCTCGGGGAGCGGCAAGACAACCCTCCTGGCGCTGGCCGGCTGCCTCCTCCGGCCGACCACCGGGCGGGTGTGGTTCAGGGAACGCGAGGTGACGACCCTGGGGGAAGGCGGGCAGGCCGCTTTGCGCAGAACCCAGATCGGCTTCATCTTCCAGCACTTCAACCTGCTCTCCGCCCTTACCGCCCGGGAGAATGTGGAACTGGTTCTGGGCCTCACCGGCCGTGATCGGAGCGACGCACGGCGGACGGCCTCCGGGGTCCTTGGGGAGCTGGGACTGGGGAAGCGCCTCGATTTTCTGCCGGGCGTCCTGAGCGGGGGCGAGCAGCAGCGGGTGGCGGTCGCCCGCGCCCTGGCCTCGGACCCGGCCGTGATCCTGGCTGATGAACCGACCGCCAACCTCGATTCCCGCTCCGGCCGGCAGGTCGCCGGGCTTCTGGCCGATGCGGCCCACCGCTTGGGAAAAGCCGTGGTGATCGTGTCTCACGACCATCGCCTCACGACCATCGCCGACCGGATCGTCTGGATGGAGGACGGCCGGATCGTGCCGGAGCCTCCGCTGGACGGACGGATAGTATCCGAGCCCCTGTTAACCTAAGCCTCCCGGGCGGCGAAGCGGACGAACTCCTGCAAGGCGGGCATGTCGGCGAGATCCGTTCTGTAGGCGAGATAGAAGCTCCGGGTGATGGGGGGGAGTAGGCCGTCACCGACGGCGACCCTGCCGAGACGGGCGGCCCGCTCGGCGGCGACCCGGGAAACGAGGGAAACCCCCACCCCGGATTCCACGGCCGCAATTACCGAAGCGGTGCTCCCCACCTCCAGGGCGATGGAGAGTTCGCCTTCCGCGATCCCGAGATCGGAGAGCGCGGCCAGCATCACGGCCCTGGTGCCCGAGCCCTTTTCCCGGATCACGAAGGGAACGCTCTTCAAGGCGGATGGTGATAAGAGCGTGAAAGGCGATTGTTGAGTCGTTGACCGTTCCCCGCCTGACTCCTGCCTAAGTCCTGTCTCCGGCGCCGAGCCCGAGATCAATGGATGATCGAGGGGTAAGATCAGAGACAGCTCATCTGTGCTGAAGGCGATCGCCTCGAATCGTTCCCCTTTCGGGAGGAAACCGACGGCGGCCAGGTGGGCGGTCCCGGCGCGCAACCGGGCCAGGCTGTCGGCCGAGTCGGACACCGACAGGGCGATCTCCACCTCCGGCCATTGCCGGCGGAATCGCGCCACCAGGGGAGGGAGAAGGTATTCCCCGGGGATGGTGCTGGCGGCGATGGCCAGCCGGCCGGAAACCCCTTCGCGGGCCCGGCGGGAGAGGTTTTCCGCCTCCGCCCACAGCTTCAGGATCTCCTTCACCTTCAGGTAAAGGCCCTCCGCTTGAGGAGACAGCTTGACCGCCTCTCCCCCCCTGGTGAAAAGCTGCAGGCCCAGGTGCTCCTCCAGGGCCTTGATGTGCTGGCTGACCGCGGGCTGGGACAGGCCGAGCACCTTTGCGGCTCCGGAAAAAGTTCCTTCTTCGCATAGGGCCGCGAAACAACGCAGGCGGTTGAAATTCAGTTCGATCACGCTCCCGGCGGCCGATTGGTCAACCAACGTCGCCCCCGTAGGGGCCGGCGACGGTTTCTGGTGTCATTGTATCCCAAGGGCCGCTCTCGAAAAAGGACGGGATAAGTGCAAAAAAGGGCCGGAGCATTGGGAGATAAGCCACGGAACGGACGGGCGTGAATACCCTGACTTCGATGGCGGAAAAGCAATCCCCCGGTTCCCTGAACGGCAATGTAATTCTAGTGTGGAATCAGGATACTTCCTCACCGGAGACCTAGGTTCTTGAGTTTAGAATCGGAATAAGCACATGTTCAATGCGCTCGACGTTTGAATTCAGGAAAGAGTTCCCAGGACAACCTCACCTATCCAGTCGTCAATTGACGACCTTCTCTGTAAACCCTACCTGAAGATTACGGCCCCCGCGGGATGTTGATCCCTAGTCAAGCGCGGTACCATTAC
>JACPQU010000019.1 GCA_016190305.1 Bacillota bacterium | reverse complement strand
TCGGGGGTTCTGGGGAGCCCGCTGGCGGCCAGACCGATCGAATGCCGGCCCCGATCAAGGGCGAGGTACTGTCTTTTTGAGCTTTCCCCGGATCCCGCCCTGACCGTGATCACGGGGGTCGCGAAGGTTTCAGGCCGCCGGGAGGGGGTCAGCGGGGACAGCTTTCTGATGCGCCGGTTGGCTGGAGGCAGGTACCTGATGGCCCTGGGCGACGGAATGGGCATGGGGGTCAAGGCCGCCGTGGAAAGCTCCTTCGCTTTGTCCTACCTGCATCGCTTCCTGTCCATGGGCCAGGACTTGCGGGCGGCGATGGCCTCCTTGAACTCCTTATTGCTCCTGTGTTTCCCGGGGGAGAGCTTCGTCAGCCTGGATGCCCTCGTGCTGGATCTTCACGGAGGGGAGGCCCAGCTCGCCAAGATGGGTTCGCCTCCCACTTTCCTCCAGCGTGCGTGCGGGGCAGGTGGAGTGGAGGTGATCGGAGACCCCGGTCCTCCGCTGGGCATCCTGGAGGATCCCGCACTGGTGATCCACCGTCCCACCCTTCAGATCGGGGACAGGATCATCGCCATCACTGACGGGGTTCTGGAGGGCCCGCCGTCCCTGGAGTCGCCGGCCGCTGCACCGGAGCGGGAATGGCGAAAGGCTGATCATCCGAAGCTGGCCGATGTGCTGCTGGATCTGGGGGAAAAGGATCCCCAGGAGATGGCTGAAGGAGTCCTGGAGTTCGCCGTCCGAAGGGCAGGCGGCTGTCATGACGACACCACGGTGCTCGTGGCCGAGATCCGTCGCCGGGCGGACGCAGTTCCCGATGCGGGTCCGCCCGGGCTGGGGATGGCGGCGCCGGGTCGCGGGATGAGGCCTTCCCGGGTGCGTCCGGGATAGGCGGCCACGGTGTCGCGGATGCGATGGGCACCGGTTATACCGTGATGGACCCCGCACCGGGCATGCCTATAGGCGTCCGCGGCAGGGCTTCGAGGGTACAGGTGCGTAAGGAGTGACTCTCCGGGTGTTGATCAACGATGGGGGCCCGGAAGGGACCCGTGCAGGTTCCGCCCTCTGGTTCGAGGGCCCCGTCATCCTGCCGGATCAGGTCCTCCGGCAAGGCCTGGTCTTGGTGAAGGGCGGGAAGATCGGGGGACTGTGGGATCTCTCCCGGGAATCCTCGTCGGCCCAGGCGCCGATGCCGGCGCCGCCGGATCCGGGCCTCCGCCCGGGCCGGAACGTCCGTCTCCACGACGGATACCTGGCGCCCGGTTTCATCGACCTGCACGTCCATGGGGGTGGAGGGGCTGATTTCGCGGACGGCGATCCCGAGGGGACGGCCGTAGCCGCCCATGTCCATGCCCGGCATGGAACCACCGGTCTTCTGGCCACCATCATGACCTTGCCCGGCGACGGGATCGTTCGTGCTCTCAGGGCCCTCCGGGCTTTGAAAGACGACCCCCCGAGGGGGGCCGCGGTCCTCGGATTTCACCTGGAGGGGCCCTTTCTCAACCCCGAGTTCAGAGGGGCTCACCCGCCCCGGGACCTCCGGGCGCCTTCCATCGCATCCATGGAGGCCTGGCTGGGCGAATCGGATCGGCGGTCGGATCAGGAGCCGGATCCGTACTGGTGCCGCCAGGTTACCCTGGCCCCCGAGCTCGACGGGGCGTCCGACCTGATCCGATTCCTGGCCGGCCGGGGGGTGGTGGTCAGCGCCGGGCACACCGGGTGCACCTATGAACGCCTGCGCACGGCCGCCGGGGAAGGCTTGAAGCACGTGACCCACCTTTTCAACGCGATGCGCGGGCTGGACCATCGGGAACCGGGCCCGGTGGGGGGCGCTCTCACCCTGCCCGGCCTGACGGTGGAACTCATCGCCGACGGGATCCACGTCCATCCGGCCGTCCTGGCCTTGGCCGCGGCGGCGCGCGGGCCGCAAGGCATCGTCCTGGTCACCGACGCAGTCCGCGCCGCCGGGATGCCTGATGGCCGGTACCGTTTCGGCGCGGAGTGGATCACGGCGTGCGAGGGTCTGGTCCGCCTGGAGGACGGCAGGCTGGCCGGATCGACCCTCACAATGGCCGGGGCGGTCCGCAACATGGTCAAAATGGCGGGTGTTCCTTTGCCCTCGGCGGTGGCCATGGCGTCGCTGAACCCGGCCAGGGTGCACGGACTCCAGGATCGCAAGGGCTCCATCGAGATCGGAAAGGACGCCGACCTAGTCCTCCTTGATCGGGACCTGCAGGTCCTGGGCACCATAGTGGAGGGGGATTTTGTCCACGAGACCGGTCATATCGCCGGTTTCACTGTTTGATTCATTGTTTGTTTGATTTTTTGAATTGACTTTTTGATTCACGGTGACTCCAGGGATTACGTAACCGAATGCCCGCAAGTTCGGGAAGCATTTCCGGCTCCGCCGGGTTCCGGAGGAAGGGCAGGAACGTTCGGCCCCCTGTAGAAACTATTCTCAATTAAAAGCAGGGGGTTCACGGCGCGTGCGAAAGGTTCGCGAGATCATCAAGAAGCTTCGCCTGATCCCGCCGGGTGATTCGGTCCTTGCCGCCGTATCGGGCGGCGCTGACTCCGTCTGCCTGCTGCACCTTCTTTCGGGATGGCGGGGGGAAATGGGTTTTCAGCTCTACGCCGCTCACCTGGACCACGGCTTGAGGGGCGCGGAAAGCGCCGCAGATGGAGATTTTGTAGAGGAACTGTGCGGGATGCTCCGGGTTCCCTTCCGATTTTCAAAGGTTTCAGTGGGCGAATACGCTATGGAAAAGGGCCTTTCCACCCAGGAGGCGGCCAGGCAACTGCGCTACGCCTTCCTGGGCGACCTGGCGCGGGAGCTTGGGGCTTCCCGGATCGCGGTGGGACATAACCAGGACGACCAGGCCGAGACCGTCCTTTTGCACCTGGTGAGGGGGGCGGGACCGGAGGGATTGCGCGGAATGGACTACGAGACCCGCCTGGGCCCCGGAAGATCGCTGATCCGGCCCCTTCTCGGGACCAGCCGGGCCGAGATCGAGGCCTACCTAGCCGCCGAGGGGCAGGCCTTCAGGGTCGATCCGTCCAACGAGAAGCCCATCTACCTCCGGAACCGGGTGCGGTTGGAACTGCTCCCGCTCCTGGAGCAAGGTTATAACTCCAAGGTTAAAGAAGCCCTCTTCAAGACCGCCGAGATCGTCCGTGACGATCTCCTTTTCCTCCAGGGAAGAGCCCGGGAGTTGTATCCGCAGGTGGTCCTGGAAGGACCGGGGGAAGAGGTCTCTCTCCGGATTGCCCGCCTGCAGCAGGTCCCCATGGCCCTCCAGCGGCAGCTTGTCCGGCTGGCCCTTGGACGGATCAGGGGGGATCTGCGGGGGATCCAGTTCGTCCATGTGGAGGAGCTGCTCGGTCTGATGGAAACAGGACAGGTGGGGAGCGGGATCCACCTTCCCAAGGGTCTGCGGGCCTACCGCACCTATGATCGCCTGATCCTGCGCCGGGCTCCCGAGGAGGAAGCCGAGCCGGTCGATTTTTCCGTCCCACTCTCCGTTCCGGGGTCCACCTACGTGCCCGAGGCGGGGTTGACCATCGAGGCCGCCATTCTCCCCGCGGAGCAGATCCCTGAAAGCACTCTCCGTCAGGTCGGCCGCTGGGAGGCCATCCTGGACCTGGACCGCCTGCCGTCGTCTCTCGAGGTGCGCAGCCGGAGGCCCGGGGATCGTTTCAGTCCCCTCGGTCTTACCGGAACCAAGAAGGTCAAGGATTTCTTCATCGATCTCAAGATCCCCCAGGGGGAACGGGACCTGGTTCCCCTGGTGGCTTCAGGCGACGAGATTATCTGGGTGGTGGGGTGGCGCGTGGACGATCGATTCAAGGTGACCCAGGGGACAAAGAGGTTGCTGAGGTTGCAGGCCTCCGACGATCAGGGGATGGAAGATGCCTAGCCGCTCGCCCGTCCCGGTAATCAAGACGCCTGCCCCCGACGGCATCCTCGTCCCCGCCGGGATGATCCAGAAACGGGTCCAGGAACTGGCCCTGGAGATCGGCGACGATGTCCGGGGGGCCGAGGTGCGGGTCATCGGGGTGCTCAAGGGGGCGGTGGTTTTTCTGTCCGACCTGATCCGCCGGCTGCCCGTTCCGGTCACTCTCGACTTCATCGCGGTTTCCAGCTACGGTGTGAGCACCGAGTCCTCCGGGGTCGTCCGGATCGTGAAAGACCTGGATGAGGCCATCGACGGGGCCAATGTGCTGCTGGTGGAGGATATCGTCGATACCGGCCTCACCCTGAAATACCTGATGGACTACCTCAAGGGACGCAATCCCCGTCTGCTGCGCACCTGCGCCCTGCTGGACAAGCCCGAACGCCGCCTGGCCGACGTCCGGCTGGACTACTGCGGTTTTAAAATTCCCGATCTTTTCGTGGTGGGTTACGGCCTTGACGCCGGGGGCAAAGACCGGCAACACCCCTTCGTCGCGGTGATGGGCGGATCGGCCCTGGGCGAACGTACCCTGGAGCAGACCCAGGATTCGGGCGGACCGATGGAGAACGTCTGATGTTGTCGTCTGATACCGCGATTTGACGGGTCGTCCCTTCGCGTTGCCTGCGTTATGACCCTGTGGTAAAATTGATCGACATTGAAGAGGTATACCGCACGTAGAGCTTAAAATGATATGTAATTGTCATTGAAAGCCCGATTTCAGGGCCTTTTGTTCTTGAAGGGGGCGCCGCGTTGAACAGGGGTTTTCGTACAGCCAGCTTTTACCTCCTGATCATTATGGTCGTGCTGGCGTTGATCCAATACTTTTCCGCCCAGACTTCGGTAATCCAGGAGTTCAAGTACACAGAGTTTTACGCGCTGGTGGAGAAGGGCGAGGTAACCCGGGTCAACCTGGTCGGGAACGAGATCAAGGGCGAGTTGAAGAACGGAACCCGGTTCCGTTCCTACACACCGGAGGATCCGCGGCTGATCCCCTTGCTCCAGGGCAAGGGCGTGGAGGTCAAGGTCGAACCGCCGCCGGAACCCCCATGGTGGATGACCATGGTCACCTACCTCCTTATGTTCCTCCTGTTTTTGGGGGCTCTCTTCTTCCTCATGCAGCAGACCCAGGCCGGTGGAAACCGGGTGATGGCCTTCGGGCGCAGCCGGGCCAAGCTGTATCAAGAGCCGAAACGCAAGGTGACCTTCGCCGATGTGGCCGGGTACGCCGAGGTCAAGGAAGAGCTCAGCGAGGTCGTGGACTTCTTGAAGCACCCCAAGAAATTCATTGAGCTAGGGGCCCGGATTCCGAAGGGCGTACTCCTTTTCGGCCCGCCGGGAACCGGCAAGACCCTGCTGGCCAGGGCCATCGCCGGCGAGGCCGGAGTGCCTTTTTACAGCATTTCCGGTTCGGACTTCGTGGAAATGTTCGTAGGGGTCGGTGCCGCCCGGGTACGGGATCTTTTTGAAAACGCGAAAAAGAACGCCCCCTGCATCGTCTTCATCGATGAGATCGACGCCGTGGGCCGCCACCGCGGAGCCGGGCTCGGAGGAGGCCACGACGAGCGGGAGCAGACCCTCAACGAATTGCTGGTCCAGATGGACGGCTTCGACGTGAACGAAGGGCTGATCGTCATCGCCGGGACCAACCGCCCGGATATCCTAGACCCAGCCTTGCTTCGCCCGGGTCGCTTCGACCGGCACATCGTCGTAGACGCTCCGGATATCAAGGACCGGGAAGCCATCCTCGGGGTGCACGCCCAGAACAAGCCTATGGCCCAAGAGGTTACCCTGGACGTCATCGCCCGCCGAACCCCGGGCTTCACCGGGGCCGATCTGGAGAACCTGATCAACGAGGGAGCGCTCCTGGCGGCCCGACGGGGAAAGCGCACGATCGAGATGGCCGAACTGGAAGAGGCCATCAACCGGGTCATCGCCGGGCCGGAGAAGAAGAGCAGGCTGATCAGCGACCGGGAAAAGCGGCTGGTGGCCTACCACGAGGGCGGTCACGCCTTGGTGGCCAGCCTGTTGCCCAACACCGACCCCGTTCACATGGTCACGATCATTCCGCGGGGAAAAGCGGGCGGGTATACGATCATGCTTCCGACCGAAGATCGCCACTACGTGACCAGGTCCGAACTGCTGGCCCGCGTTACGGTACTTCTGGCCGGCCGGGTGGCGGAGCAGCTTGCCCTAGGGGATATCTCCACCGGGGCCCAGAACGATCTGGAACAAGCCACCCTGATCGTGCGCAAGATGATCACCGAGTACGGAATGAGCAAGGCGTTGGGACCCCTGACCCTTGGGCACAAGGAGACTCAGGTCTTTCTCGGGCGGGACATCGCCCGCGATCGCAACTACAGCGAGGAGATCGCCCGCTCCATCGACCTTGAGACCAGGAAGATCGTGGATACCAGTTATCAGCAGGCAGAAGAGATCATCACCCAGAACCGCGCCAGCCTCGACGCTTTGGCGGAAATGCTCCTGGAGAAGGAGACGGTCAAGGGTGAAGAACTGGCTGAAATGCTGGCCCAAATGTCTCATCGCGACTCGGCCGCGGGTAATCCGTCTCCCTCGGGTACGGACGGGGAAGAGAGAACCGGTTCCGATCAGGAGGATCCCTCGGTAGCGATCCACGAATCCGGTTCCTCCGCCGGTCACGGGAAACCTGGCGTTTCCGGGGCGGTCCGGAAGCCCAAACGGGCCCATGGAACGCCGGCCCCCAAAGGGGTCTAGGTCTCGGAAGGGATCCAGCGGCTCCGGAAGGGATATCACAGGTCTCCGGAGGTCCCTAGTCCAGTGGCCAGCTTCGAAGGCGTCATCACCCGGATCATCTTCCGGAACCGGCAGAACCACTATACAGTGGCCAAGGTCAACACCACCGGCGGGGAGCCGGAAGTGACCGTGGTCGGGTACCTGCCGTCCCTCTTGGAAGGGGAGCAATTCACCGGCGAAGGCAAGTGGATCGACCACCCCCGGTATGGGAAACAGTTCCAACTGGAAACCTATGAAACCCTTGTTCCCGTCACTAATCGTGGCCTGGAAAAATACCTTGGGTCCGGAGCCGTCAGGGGGATCGGCCCGTCCCTGGCGCGGAGCCTGGTGGGACACTTCGGTCCCGAAACCCTCGATATTCTCGAGAACTCACCGGACCGGCTGACCGAGGTGGACGGAATCGGTCCGGCCAGGGCCAAAGCAGTTTCTGAGGCTTTTGCGGAGCGGAGGGCCCAGCGGAACATCCTCATCTTCCTCCGCGAGCACGAGCTTCCGGCAGGTCTCGCCAACAGGATCCTGCGGGTTTACGGGCCACAAGCCGTTTCTGTTCTCCGGGAAAACCCGTATCGCTTGGCCGACGATCTGCATGGAGTGGGCTTCCGGACCGCCGATAAGCTGGCCCTCAAGCTCTCCATAGAGCCCGGTTCCCTTCAGCGCCTGAAAGCAGGCCTCGTGTATGTCCTCAAGGAGCTTGCCGGGGCCGGTCACACCTTCTCTCCCAGGGAGGACCTCTTGACCAGGGCGGCGGATCTTCTCGGAGCAGGTATCCTCTCCCTGGAGAAGGCTTTGGATTCCGTGGATGGGGATGGGGCGCTGGTCGTGGAAGGAGAGGGTCCCGAGGCGCGGGTTTATCTCAGCGCCTTGCATCGGGCCGAGATTGCAGTCACGGCCCGGTTGCTGGACCTGCTGGGGCACATCGGCTCCCCGGAGTTACCCCCGGCCGACGAGGCCTTGAACCGTTTCGAGTCGGAATCGAGGTTGAAGCTGACCCCGGATCAGCGTTCCGCCCTGGAAAGACTCAGGACGAGTCCAGTGGCGGTGATTACCGGGGGTCCCGGTACTGGAAAGACGACCTTGATCAAGGCCGTCCTGGATCTCCTTGAATCGGCGGGGTTGCGGGTCGAACTGGCGGCTCCCACCGGAAGGGCCGCCAAGCGGCTGACGGAGGCGACCGGCCACCGGGCCAGGACGATTCACCGCCTGCTCGAATACTTTTTCCTCGAGGGACGGGGAGGGGGTTTTCAGCGGGACGAGACCAGGCCCCTGGAGACCGACTGCTTGATCGTCGATGAGGTCTCCATGGTCGACCTCGAACTCATGCACTCCTTGCTGCGGGCTCTTCCGCTCCCTTGCCGCCTGATCCTGGTGGGAGACGCGGATCAGCTTCCATCGGTTTCCGCGGGCAACGTCCTCCATGACCTGATCGCTTCGGGAACCCTGGAGGTCATCCGCCTGGACAAGATCCATCGCCAGGCGGCGGGAAGCACGATCGTTCGCAACGCCCACCGCATCAACCGGGGAATTTTTCCCTTGCTGGGAGAGGATCGTCACGATTTTCTCTTCATCGAGGAGGAGGATCCCCTCAACATTCAGCGCATCGTCCAGGAACTGGTATCGATGCGGCTTCCCGCTCTTGGGGCGTGGGATCCCTTCGAGGACATCCAGGTATTGACCCCGATGCGGAAGACCCCGGTCGGGGTTCAGGCCCTCAACCCTCTCCTGCAAGCGCTCCTCAACCCACCCGGCCCCGGAAAGCTTCAGGTGATCCAGGGCGACCGGATCCTGCGTGTCGGGGACAAGGTGATGCAGGTTCGGAACAGCTATGATCACGGGGTCTTCAACGGGGACCTGGGCCGGATCAGGTCCTTCGATCCTGAAACCGGTGAACTGCGGGTAGCGTTCCCCGAGCCTGACGGAATGCGGGAAGTGAGATACGAGAACAACGAGACCGACCAGTTGACCCTGGCCTACGCGGTCTCGGTGCATAAGAGCCAAGGCAGCGAGTATCCGGTAGTGGTCTTGCCGGTCTGTACCCAGCACTACGTCATGTTGCAGCGCAACCTCCTTTACACGGCGGTCACCAGGGCCCGGAAGATGGTGGTCCTCGTGGGCACCCGGAAAGCCATCTGGTTGTGCGTCCGCGGGAAGCAGACCGGAAGGAGGCTCTCCTACTTGGGGGACAGGCTTCAGCAGGTTCAAGGAAGGATCATCGTGAATAAAAAAGAACTTAACTACGTGTAAAGACAACGGGTATACCGTAGTACCGTAGACCATAAGCCGCTGACGGAGTCCGGATCATGCGGGCGAAGAAGTTCGAACCAGGCTCGAGAGCTAGAAAAGAGGAACGGGGGGGTACGGGAGGAATTCGGCTGTCCGGCTGGTGGGTGAGGACCGGTAATCATATCTCCACCGGCGAGACCTCCACTGGCACTCAAGCGTCCTTTTCCCTTACCCCCCAATCGGAGTACCCCCTGGGCCCCACGGCCTCCCACCTGCGACCTGCTCTCCCCTACGGCTTGGCCGATTACCTTTGCGCCGAACTCTCCCGTTCGAGTAAATGGACCCCTGCCTCGGAAACGAGGTGTTTTCCGCTCGGGGAACAGGTACTGTCGGCGGCGAGAAAGGCGCTCGACAGGACCCCGACCCCGCCCGTCGCCCTGGAGTGGGCGGAACACCCGGTTCCAGCAGGAACGCTGCCGGGCGTGTCGAGCCGCGGCCCGGATCCTCAAGTCGATCCGGGGGAGATCCTGCGGGTCATAGAGGGGAGGATCCTCCTCGAAGAGGAGATCGCCTTCCACCTGTGGCGCCGGCGTGCGGTTCAGCCCGGTCTTCTCGTCCCGGCCCTGGAAAGCCTCGTCGGCCGATCCCTCGTGGAGCGAGGGCCCTCCGTTGGGCTGACGAAAGGGGGCCGCCCCTTTTGTTACCGTTGCGGCTGCGCTTCCGGGATCGAACGAATCGGGGGGCAGTGCTGCGGGCGAGACTGGTGTCTGGCCTGCCGCTGGTGCCGTCCGTGGGGCGAGGCCCGTTTGTGCCGCCCCCTCTACCGCGGCTGGTTGCTGGGCCGCCCCGTTCCGGGGCTGTCCTCCAGGGCCTTTGAGCCACGGCTGCCTGTTCTCTCGGATCCCCAAGCCGCGGCCTTTCGTGAGTTACTGGATTTTGTCTCCACCAAGACACCCGGCCCACATGTCTCATTCCTCCCCGCCCTCCGCCGGCCCGGGGCCGGCCGGAACCGCATGGAGTCAGGCCATCCCACCTGTCTGGTCTGGGCGGTTTGCGGGGCCGGAAAGACCGAGGCGGTTCTGGGGGCTGTTGGTGGTGTCCTCGCGCTGGGGGGCCGGGTCCTCTACACGACGCCGAGACGCGATGTGGTCCTCGAGGTTGTTCCAAGGGTTCGGGGGGCCTTCCCCGCTCTCCCCGCAAGCGTCTTTCACGGCGGGCGTCATGACGCTTCGCCGGCGGCGCCCCTGGTGCTGGCCACCACCCATCAGGTGCTTCGCTTCCATAGAACCTTCGACCTGGTGATCCTGGACGAACCGGATGCCTTTCCCTTCCCCCGAAACGATCTGCTGGCCATGGCCCTGGAAAGGGCCTCGGCCCCAGGTTCCCGCCTGATCCTGCTTACCGCCACCCCATCGCCGGACCTGATCAAGATGGTGCGGCGTGGGGAAATCCACGTGGTAAAGATCCCGGCGAGGCACCATGGGCATCCGCTTCCGGAACCGGAATTGCTCAGGATCAGGCTTCCCTCGCTGCGGGACGCGGCCGGAAGCGCGCTCACCGAGCGGGCAGCCGAGCTGATCCGGGGCCGGCTGCCCGCGGGGAGGCGGGTGCTCGTTTTCGTGCCTTCGGTGGACCTGGCCAGGAAGACGGCCGGACTCCTGGCCGGTTACCTTTCCGGGGTACCGGTGGGGTATGCCCATGCCCGCGCGGAGGATCGGCCGGAAACCGTACAAGACTTCCGGAGCGGAGGCATAAAGATCCTTATATCAACAACCATCCTGGAAAGGGGGGTGTCCTTCCCGGCTGTGGACGTGATCGTCTTATGGGCGGATCAGAACAGGGTTTTCGATTGTTCCACACTTATTCAGTTGGCGGGGAGAGCCGGGAGGTCGGCCGCCGATCCGGGGGGAAAGGTCTGGTTCCTGGGGGGCAGGGTTACGGGAACGATGCGCAGGGCAAGGGACCATATCCGGGAGATGAACACGCTGGCCCGGCGGTTGGGATATCTCAAGACCCTGTCATCGAAGGACGGTGCCTCTTGACCCGGTGGTTCACGTTGATGCAGTTTCTGGGGTTTTCCTGGAGGGATCTCCTGGCTGGGACGCTTGATCTGGCCTTCCCTTCAAAGGCGGGTTGTCCGCTCTGCGGTTCGCGGGCGGTAGACGGCCGGCGGTCTCCCTTCTGCGGGGCCTGTGATGAAGGACTGGCTTCCGCCCTTTTCCACGACACCGGAAATGCACCGAACCAGAGGTACTCTGAACAGGAGTATCTTGACATAGAGAAAAGGCCGACCTTGCCACAAGAGGATGGCCCTCTCAAGGGGATCATTTCGGCCGGCAGGTATGAGGGAACCCTCTCTCAGGCCCTCCATTTATTCAAATACGCAAGCCGGAGGGATCTGGCCCAACCCCTCGGGGCCCTCCTCGCGGGGGCCGTGGAGAGGGCCGGGCTGCACCGGCTGCCAAGCCTCCTGGTTCCGGTTCCGCTCCATCCGACACGCCTCGCCTGGCGAGGCTACAATCAGGCCGCCCTGCTCGCAGAAGCGGTCGCAGCGACTCTACCTGGCTTGACCGTGAATGAATGCCTGGAGAGAAGGATCAATACCAGGACCCAGATCGGACTTGGGGGTCCGGAGCGAAGGGCAAACGTTCGGGAAGCCTTCAGGATGCGGGGCGGAGGCCAGGCTCGGGGCCGCCCGGTGATCCTGGTCGATGATATCTGGACCACCGGCTCCACCATGGAGGAGTGCGCCCGCGTGCTCAAGCGATGGGGAAGCGGACCCGTCTGGGGCGCCGCGGTGGCCGCCGGATATGACCGGACGAGCGCTCCGGGAACGATTTCAGGGTAAGCCCTCATCTTAAGGGAAAATTAGAGAAAAGGGGATTCCAAAGGGAATTCCGGTGTAATCCGGACCGGGATCCGAATGAGCATCCGGAAAATGCGGTGAAGGAGGCGACCCGTTGAAGATCACCTGGAGAGCGCCGAATCTGGAACTGGATCCAATCTTTCAGGAGCATGCCGTCGAGAAGCTTGGAAAGCTGGAACGTTTTTTCAACGGACGCGGAGTTGAGGCCCAGGTAACGCTGAGCGCCCTCCGTGGAAGGGAGAGCGTGGAGATCACCCTCTGGGTGGATGGGCTGATCCTGCGCGGGCAGGAGACGTCCGGCACCTTCAGGAGTTCGGTGGACTCCGTCGTAGATAAGCTGGAACGGCAGGTGATGC
Source organism: Bacillota bacterium (assembly GCA_016190305.1). Taxonomy (GTDB): domain Bacteria; phylum Bacillota; class JACPQU01; order JACPQU01; family JACPQU01; genus JACPQU01. The sequence continues at coordinate 1,754 of JACPQU010000019.1, read as the reverse complement.
GCCATCGAACCAGGCTCCTGAAGCGATTGGGCAGGATTACCGAATCCAGGGAGGCACTGGCCGCGCCTGCCGACCACGGAGATCCCTTGTCCGTTTCCAAGGTGGTCAGGATCAAGCGTTTCCCGGTCAAGCCCATGTCCCTGGAGGAGGCCCTTCTCCAGATGAACCTGCTGGAACATGATTTCTTCCTTTTCCGGAGGGAAGAAGGGGGCTTCGGCCTGCTCTATCGCCGCCGGGGCGGCGACTACGGGCTGCTCATTCCCGATTAGGACCTCCTCTGGAGCATAGCAGGTAAATCCAAAGACACTACGAATTACCATGGACAAGGTTGGGATGGGGGAAATCCAGGGCAGGAGTGAACCGGGGAATGACTACGGAGCCGCGAAAGGTCTCCCTTCAGGAGTGCGAAAGCCTCATCCAGCAGATTCGGGACGTGATCTCCGCCAGGGTCGTCGCCGATGAGCATGGGGGGATCCAGGAGATCCACGTCCTGGCGGAGATCAACCGGAGTCCCAAGCAGATCGTCCGCGATATCGAGACGACCTTCATGGTGAACTATGGCTGGAGCATCGACCATAAGAAGATCAGCGTGGTCCAGCTCGAAACCAAGGAGCACGGCCCCGCTCCCAAGCGGATGGTCATCGAGACGATCAACTTCACCATCTCCGGTGCTCACTCCGAAGTAAAGGTCATCTTGAGGCTTGGAGAGACGGTCAGGGAAGGCAACGCATCCGGAGCCGGGGCGAGAAGCAACCATGCCAGGCTGATCGCCACCGCCACCCTGGATGCTGCTGAAAAGTTCCTGGAGGGAAACGTCCTCCTGGTGGTGGAGGATATTACGGCTCTCCATTTCGCTGGGAAACAGGTCGCGCTGGTATGCGTAGCCGTGGTCGGCGCCTCGGGGGAGGAGAGCCTGCTGGGGGCGGCCTTCTCGAGGCAGGACGATAAAGAAGGGATCGTTCGGGCCACCCTGGACGCCATCAACCGAAGGTACTCGCTATTCAACTGATAGAAAGGGTCGGGGGATCGGGTCAGTTTGAAGTTTGTTTCCTGTACCTTGCCTCAGCGGAGCGGTCCGATACCCGGATAGCGGATCGGGTTTCAGGTGGCTTTCCCGAAGGAGGTAGAGGCAGGATGACCCGGATCATCAGCGCAATTCTTGCATTGGTGGCCCTCGTTGTGGCTGGGGGCGCTGGATTTAAGTGGTAGCTTGAAAGGCTGATCCCGTTTCCTCCGACCCCTAATATTTACCGTGGAACCTGGCTCGCCCGCATCTTGGTTGGTTGGGAGCCCATTGTGAGCAGTTTGCCGCTCAGGTTGAAGATCTGGATCCTCGTACTGTCCCTGGGAGCCCTGGTTCTCTTCTGGGAGATCAGGCATCCGCTCGATCGGCCCCTGGAGATCATGGTCCTGATCTTCGGTTTTCTCACGCTCCTGGCCGAGGCCCTGCCGGTCACCCTCCCCAAGGGGGGCCAGACGGTCTCGGTGGGGTTTGCGATCGTCTATGCGGCGGTGCTCATCGGAGGGCCTTACGCGGGCGGGCTGGTGGCGGCAATCGGCGCCATCAGCATCAAGGAACTCACCGGGGAGCGGCCTTCCTTCCGAACCCTTTACAATTGCTGCCAGTGGTTCGTTTCGGCGACCCTGGCCGGGCTGGTCTTCGTTCACACCGGGGGAAGACCCCTGGAAATCAGCTTCCCTGGAGACGTTCTTTCACTCGTCGCCTCGGCGGCAGTCCTCTTCACCCTCAACTC
>JACPQU010000188.1 GCA_016190305.1 Bacillota bacterium | reverse complement strand
GAAAGAGGACATACAGCCGACACAATACACTAAGTAGTCCCCACGCACGTGGGGGTGGACCGTCGCCGCCCGCCCCGTTGATTCCAGCTTCCAGGTAGTCCCCACGCACGTGGGGGTGGACCTTTTCACCCATTCCCACACGCCGGCGAGGAGGCGTAGTCCCCACGCACGTGGGGGTGGACCGTAGCAGGAGCCCGAGTAAACCAGGGAGCGAATGTAGTCCCCACGCACGGGGGGGGGGACCGTCGATCAGCGCCTCTTCCAGGTGCAGGCGGCGTATTCCCCCCGCACGTGGGGGGGGTGGACCGTTGACGGGGCCGATCATCGGTTCCACGCTCACGTAGTCCCCACGCACGTGGGGGTGGACCGTCAAGGAGGGATAGGGATGAGCAGGCCGTCTCCAGTAGTCCCCACGCACGTGGGGGTGGACCGGACGCCATGGCCTTCGACCTGGTGGATTTGAAGTAGTCCCCACGCACGTGGGGGTGGACCGCAACTAAGCATGGTTTAACTGCGCATCCTTATGTAGTCCCCACGCATGTGGAGGTGGACCGTGTTGTCAAGGTCGGCCAGTGACGTTTTTCCGGTAGTCCACACACGTTGGGGTGAGAGGGCCAGACGGAGAACAATGATCACTACGTCATTGTCCCCATATACTTGGAGATGAACCGAGAATACAAAGGAACACATTTCACGTTTGTATAACAATATTGTCTCGTTTGTGTTTGTTGACCCATTGTGTAAGGGAGAATCCAAATGAAAAAAATGACAAGACCCCTGTTATTTCGCTTATTGGCAATTCACGCTGCTCTGTTAAACGGGAAATATCCTAATGCAGCCCAACTTGCCGAACAGCTTGAGGTAACTTCAAGAACTGTTCATCGAGCCCTGGATTGTTTACGGGATGATCTGAATGCACCGATTGCTTGGGACAGCAGGAAAAAAGGTTACTATTATGTTGATCAAAGTTATCGTCTTCCGTTTATTGAATTATCAGAAGGTGACGCTCTTGGGGTTTTTCTTGCTTTGAATTTACTTCCCATCTACCGGGGAACTCCATATGAAGCTCCCTTACGTTTTCTCTTAGATAAGTTGACCAATTTATTACCTTCCACTGTGAATATGGAGACTCAGGAATTATGCACTGCTTTATCTTTGGGCGTTGAAGTTCTTCGGGGCGAAACAAATCTTGTATCATTGAATCTTTCCCTCTTGTCCAACGCTATAGCCCAACGGCGATCCGTGGGAATAAAATATCATACAATGTCCCGTGATGAAGTTACCGAGCGGATAATTAATCCATATCATATTCATTTTGTTGAAGGGGCTTGGTACGTTATCGGCTACTGTCATTTAAGAGCGCAATATAGAACTTTTGCAGTTGACCGGATCAAAGAGTGCAATATCGTAGATCAACCTTTCGATATACCTGCTGATTTCAGTATCGAAGAGTACCTGGGAGACTGCTTTATTCTCGAACGTGGGGAACCAAGGGAAGTCTGCATATGGTTCCACGCCAACCAGGCCAGGTGGATCCGTGAACGTGTTTGGCACCAAAGCCAGGTACTGGAAGAAAACCCTGATCGGTCAATAATTCTTAGGCTTCGGGTAGGGGGGCTCGGAGAAATTAAAAGGTGGGTACTTGGTTTTGGTTCCGGTGCAAAGGTTCTTCAGCCTCCCGAGCTGTGTCAGGAATTAAAGAAAGAGCTCGACTCAATGTCCCATTTATACGAATGAACTTCCGAACCCGGCGTGAAGAGACCCGGATTCAGGCCGTGAGCTTACCGAATACCGGTACCGATTTAAAGACTAATCAAAGGGCCCGCCCGAACTTACTTGCACCGGGCGGGCCCTCGCATACCCGTTATTCTTCTGGCTATCGTCCCAGCTTTAGCTCTATTATCGCCCTAGCGTCTCTTTCCTGTGGCACTAGCCGCCACCCTTAGCTGTAGCTTCGGCCGGCCCTAACGCCGAACCCTCACCTCACCGTGGAAGAACCACCAGTTGCCCCTGCATGGAGGGTACGTGAGCGGTGCAGTTGATGGCGAAGATCCCCGCTTTATCGGCGGTGAAGCTGACCTTGGTGAGTTGTCCCCGCTTCACGCTGAAGGTGGATACGTATCCCTCGATGGAAGAGGGATGCTCCTTGCCGTTCACGCCCCAGATGTTGAGTTCCACCGTGTCCCCCTGGTAAACGGTGATGTTCCCCGGCTCCCAGCGGTAGGTAGAGTTCGTCCAGTTCCCGTCCTTCGGCTCTTCCAGCTTGTAGCCCCCGCCGGGAGGCGCGGGCTGTCCGGGATAGGGCTCCTTCTCCACCGAGGTCGATCCCTTGTACTCGACCGCCGACATGTAGATGATTCGTTTCGTTGCGGTCGGCGCCTTGCTCGCGGTCGTTTTCGCCGAACAGCCCGAGATCAGGGCCACGAGGAGGATCAAGACGACGAATGTCAAAGCCCACCGTACCGCGGTTCTCTTCCTCATCAGCTGTACCTCCTTCTTCCCCACCTGTGATTATTGGGAGGCTGGCCACCCCCCTGATCTGATCGTGACCTGGGGGATGATTTAACGGTACGGACCTTGGGGCAGTTTCGGGTGGTACGGCCGTACATGTTTATCGGGGCTGGTAGGGAGGGGGGTTCAAACCTTTCTGCTCCTTGTAGACCAGGGCGGCTTCGAGCCGGTTCCGCACCTGCAGCTTGGTCAGGATGTTGGTGATGTAATGCTTGATCGTTCTCTCGCTGAGAAAGAGCTTGTCGGCGATCTCCCGGTTGGTCATGCCTTCGGTGACGAGCCTGAGAATCTGCTCCTCCCGTTCGGAAAGTCCGGCGGCCGGGCCAGGTAGCGGGAAGCGGGACTTCATCTCCGTGAGCACCCGGCCGGCCAGGCGCGGAGTGATATAAGCCTCACCCGCGGCGATGGCCTTCACGGCCGAGGTCAGTTCGGCGGTGGAGATCCCCTTGACGAGGTACCCGTTGGCTCCCCGTTTGAGCGCCTCGAGGAGCAGGTTTTCATCTTCGTACACGGTGAGGACGATCACCTTGCAAATCGGGCACTCCCTTTGTAGATCCGAAGCCAGGTCGAGCCCGCTTTCCTTGCCGAGCTTGAGATCCAGCAGGATCACGTCCGGCAGGAGTTCCTTGGCCAAGGCCAAGGCTTCCCGTGCGTTCGAGGCTTCCCCCACCGGTTGGAGTTCATGGTCCTGGCGGAGGGAATGACTTACCCCGGTTCTGAACAACGGATGATCGTCGACCACCAATACCCTGATGGGAGCCATCTGTATCCCTCCTTGCTTCGGAACTGACGGAGGCGAGGCGAACGGCGGTCGGCCGTCCTTTTCATCGATCCCCCGATCCCCTTGTCTCCGTTGAATTCTGAGCGGCCGGGCTATCCGGCCTCGCTGAGGGGGAAGCTCACCAGGATGGCGGTCCCCAGGTCCGGGGAGGTGTCGATCACCATCCTTCCGCCCAGCAGTTCCACCCTTTCTCTAATTCCCCTGATCCCGAGATGCTCATCCCGCTCACCTTCGGAGCCGGCCTCCAGGTGGGAGGGATCGAACCCCTTCCCGTTGTCCCGGACCTCCACCCTCAAAGATTCCCCGGCCACAGAGGCCCGGACGGCGAAAACCGTCGCCCCGCTATGTCAGTAGGCGTTGTTCAAAGCTTCGCGGATGGTCCGGTAAATCGCAATCTTGACCGGATGCTGAACCTTCTGCAACCATCCGGTCAGCTCAAGGCCCGCCCGGCTGCCGGTCCGCGCCAAGTGATCGTCGCAAGCCTTCCGGATCACCTCTTCGGTGGTCAACTCCTGGAGGGATGGGAGGCGCAGGCCCGCGGACAGATCCCTGAGTTCCTGCAGCGAGCTCCCCAGGGCGGACTGGACCAGGTGAAAATCCTGTTCATCAGGCTCGCGGTGTTCATAGAGAGAAGCGATTCTCAGCAGGGCCGTGCTGATGTCCTGCACGGGGCCGTCATGAAGGTCCTGGGCGATCCGGAAAAGGAGGCGCTCGTCGGTTTCGGTCTTCTGGGCGGCAACCTTGAAGAGTCTGTCTTTCAACCTGGAGTTTTCGAGCAGGACGGCCAACTGGGTCCGGCTGGCCTTGCGGAACATGCCGTTGAGCAACAGGTACATCAACAGGGTGGCGACACCCACCAGGATCCAGGTCCTTTTCCCGGCGGCGGCGACGATTTCTTCCAGTTCGTCGGGGACCTGGTAGAATTCGACCACCGCGAGGATCCGGCCGGTATCGTGCTCGCGGACCGGAGCGTAGGTTTCCACCAGGCGGCTCCACCTTTGCCGTTCCGAGCGGTTTTCCTCCCCTTGCAGCCGGGAGATATAGGAGATGACTTCTCCATGGAGAGCGGCCCGGAAACGGGGGCCGGTGCTGAACGTCTGGCCGATCAGTTGCTCATCGGAGGCGTAGAGAATCCTGCCTGAAGGGGACCAGACCTTGAAGGAAGCGATCTTGTGTCCCAGGTTGCTGTCGAAGATTAAAGCTCGGAAATGTTCCTCGTGTCCCGCCAGAGAATCCCCCTGAGGCCCTCCGAGACCCTGCAGGTGGGACGATATGAAGCTGTCCACGTATAGGGAGGTGATGGCGGCGGTGCGATCCAGGATCCCCTGCTTGATCACTCTCCCGGCCATGGTACCGATGAGGAGGGCGCCCAGGATCAGAATGCTCAGGCTGAAAAGACCGAAAAGGGTGACGGGAGGGAGAGAGCCAAGAAACGCTCCAAGTCCAGGGTGTTTACGGCGGGGGGGTTCCCCATAGCTTCGAACGGGCCTTGCTTCCACATCGCTCATGATCATAAATTCTTTTTGATGGTTTGCTTTTTTCCCTTTATGAGCGTTATTTCACGATCACCGGCGTTCCTCGGGTTCGGTCCGGGAGTGCGTCAAGGCCCGCGGTTTGATGCAGGAATGTCCGGCCCCCAGCCATAAGCTTAGAAACATTCGGATGCGGATGAACGCGTAGAGAGAAAGAGCACATCAAGGGGGGCGGCCGGTGGCCGTGGAATTGGAAGAGGCAAGACCCGGCGGCTCCGCCTTGCCGAAGGCGGAGCCGCTCTGGCGGCGGGATTTCATCCTGATCACCCTGGCCAGCCTGGTGATGTACATCGCCTACACGATGTTGCTCCCCACCGTCCCCCTTTACGTGAAGTTCCTCGGAAGCGGAGAGAGCACCATCGGCCTGGTGGTCGCCGCTTTCATGGTCACGGCGGTGGGAATCCGGCCCCTGGTCGGTTGGGCCCTGGACAACATCGGGCGCAAGATGATCTTTCTGATCGGGATGGTCATCTTCACGGTCTCAGCCCTGTCGTACCGCTGGACCCTGGGGATCCCCATGCTCCTGGCGATCCGCCTGCTTCACGGTGTGGGCTGGGGCGCCTCCACCACCTCGTCGGCGACCATGGCCTCCGACGTGATCCCCGAAAGACGCCTGGGTGAGGGAATGGGGTTCTTCGGCCTGTCCATCACCCTGGCCATCGCGGTGGGGCCGGCCCTGGGTCTGACGATGGTCAACCGATCCGGTTTTCCGCTCCTCTTCTTCACATGCACGGCCCTGGGCCTGGCTTCCCTTGCCCTGGGGACCATCGTGAGGAGTAAACCCGTCTCCCGGGAGACGCGGGCTCAGGGATCCTCCTTTTTCGAGCCCGTGGCCCTCCGGCCGTCCCTGGTGGTGCTGCTGGCCACCTTCACCTGGGCGGCCTTGACCAGCTTCCTCGCCCTGTACGCCGCGGAGCGGGGAATCCAGAACATCGGCCTCTTTTTCACCGTCCTGGCCCTGGCCATCAGCGTCGCCCGGCCCACCTCCGGCCTGATTCTTGATCGCTTCGGTTTCGATACCCTGGTGCTCACCGGGCTTTCCTGTTTCGGGGTGGCGATGATCATCCTCTCCCAGGCGCGCTCAATGCCGGTGTTCCTGGTGGCCGGCATCCTGTACGGCCTCGGCTATGCCGCGGTCTTGACCGGCCTGCAGGCCCTGTCGGTGCACGGCCTCCCGGCTCACCGCCGCGGGGCCGCCACCGGGACCTTCTACATGGGGTTTGACCTGGGGATCGGGGTTGGATCGATCATCTGGGGGAAGGTCGCCGAGACCGTCGGGTTTTCAAACATGTTTCTGGCCACGGCGATCCCGGTGGCGGCGGCGATTGTCGTCTACGTCTGGACCGGACGGGGCGCAGGGAAGATCAACAAGTTAACAGCATCTTGAAAAAACCCACCGGACCGGTGGATCGGAAAGCCGGCGATTTTTTTGATGAAAAATGGAATCACGGAGGGCCGGACCGGGCCAGGGCAAGGCAACCGGTACCTCCTCTTCACGGTGGGATGCCTGGCCCTCCTCACCGCTTCCATCGAAGCTACCATCGTGGCCACTGCCCTGCCTACCCTGATCCAGGCCCTGGATACCCCGATCAACTGGGTGGGGTGGGTCCTGACGGTGTACCAGTTGGGACTCACCGTGATGATGCCCCTGGCCGGGCGGATCAGCGACGACTGGGGCCACAAGCGGATTTTTGTCGGAAGCATGGGGCTTTTCACCCTGGCCTCACTTCTCTGCGGGTTGGCCCCCAACGTCTATTGGCTGATCGCCTTCCGCCTTCTCCAGTCATTGGGCGGGGGGGCGATGCTCCCCGCCGTGACGGGGCTGATCGTGGAGCGCTTCGAGGAAGACCGTGCCCGCGCCATCGGTCTCATCGCCAGCGTCTTTCCCCTTGGCGCCATCATCGGCCCCGCCGTGGGCGGGGTGATCCTGACTGCCTGGTCATGGCGGTGGATCTTCCTGATCAACGTGCCGGTGGGAATCCTGCTCCTCGTGCTCATCATCCGGCTTCTGCCCCCTTCCCCGGCGAGGCGGCCGGCCCGGGTGGATTTCGGCGGCTCCGTCCTCTTCGGGGGAGCCATCCTGGGCATGATGCTGGCTTTGAACCGTCTCGGGACCGGGAAGTTCGGCCTTTCGGCTCCGATCGTCTGGGGCGCCGGCCTGGCCGGGATCATCCTGGTGATCGCTTTTGTCCGCCGCCAGCGGCGCGTGGCCAATCCGATCCTGGAAATCGAGCTGTTCTTCAACAGGCGTTTCGCGGCGATTAACATCCTGAACCTCGCCTATGGGGCCTGTCTCTTCGGAATCTTCTCCTTCATGCCCCTCTACGGGCAGGAAGCCTACGGCATGGGGACGTTCCAGGCCGGCACCCTCCTCACGTTCCGGGCGGTGGGCGGTTTCTTGGCGGCGACGCTTTCGGCTTTCCTCCTGCGCCGCACCGGATACCGGTTACCCCTGATCGTCGGCCTGGCGGCCATCGGCATCGGCCTGCTGCTTACCGCCGCCCCTGTGCCCGGCCCGGTGGCGGCCGCGTTCGGCGACAGCGGGCCCGGTGGCTCCCCGCCGGAAGGAGCGGCTTATCTCTGGCTCGCTGTTTCGATGGCCGTGGCGGGGGCCGGGATCGGAACGCTGGGGCCCTCGTCCAACAACGCGCTCCTGGACATCGCTCCCGAGCGGGTCGCGGCCATGGCCGGCCTGCGGGGGATGTTCCGCCAGATCGGAGGGGTCACCGGAGCGTCGATCATCGTGCTTCTGCTGAGCAGGATGGGCGTTCCCGCCGGAGGATTGACCGCGATCTTCCGCGGGTTCGCGCTGCTGGCGATCGTACTGATCCCGGTCGTTTTTCTGGTTCCCAACCGGGGGTTAGGGGTTGGAGGGAGTGGGAGGGAAGGGAGGGAGAGGGGCTTGGAAAAGGAAGCGCCCCGGCCGGGGAAGGCAGGGGCGCCTGATGCTTAGGTCAAGGTTTTAAGGTTTCAATGTGGACAGCCGTCATTACGGTCGTCCTTTGCAGTCGGCTATTGCAGTCGGCTATTGCGGCCGGCCGCGGACTGGGCCGTCAATCCCCGGCCAGCAGAAAGGTCATCTTCCACTGGCCCGTATTCAGCTTCTCGAAGCCAGCCCGGTAGCCGACCGGGGTCCAGATGTACTTGCCCGCCACGTAGCCCGCTTTTCCAGTAGGAAGGCCGATCCTGATCCAGGGGTAGCTCCGGCCGTCGATCTCGACGGTGTACTCCATGCTGGGCGCCTGGTCTTCTCCCGCGTGCAGGTACCGCACCACGAGGTGGCTGACGCGGCCGATGATCTCGCCGTCCAGCGAGGGGGTGGCCCGTACGTTCACGTCCGAGCCGATCACCACGGCGTGCTGGAAGGCGTCCATGGTTTCCGGGAACCGCGTGTACACGTAAGGTGCCGCAAAGGCGGTCCGATCCTGGCGGGTGAACGTGCCGCCCAGACGCAACATGTCTGCCAGCAACGGCCAGACGGGCGAGGCTGCCGGATCGGCGTCAAGCTTCCACAAGCTTTGGAAGGCCGCGATCCCGTCGTCTCCCCCGAAGCTGTTCTTGATGTCGGGGTGCAGGAGGGCGAGAAGACCCGCGGTGTCCCGCCGGTTTACCTTCTCGCGCACAGATTTGTAGTATTCCGAGAAGGATGGGTCGAGGGCGCTTTCGTTCGCCGGCGGCACCATGACCATGGGGAACGGATCCATGTCGGGCAGCCTCGGACCCGTGGGCTGGATCCCCGGCCCTGAAACCGGGCCGGAGCCTGACCCGCTGCCCGGAGAAGAACCTACGCCTGGAGCAAAACCTCCGCCCGGGGTGGGGCCCGATCCGTCGGGTCCAGGTCCGGGACCGGCTATGGGCGGGTTGGGGTTCTGACCGGGGGGCGCTCCCGGTGAACCGGACCCTCCGTCCTTGCTCCCGCCTTGAGTGCTGTCCCCAACCGGGATGCCTCGGTCCTGAGATCCGGTTTCCTTGCCGGATCCCGATTTGCCGCCGCAGCCCGGGAACGCAAGAAGCAAGAATGAAAATAGGAGAACCAAGAGGATGATCCGTACAGTTGGCGTGTGCCGCATTTCGGTCCCTCCTTAGCCCATTAGACGCCCCATCGGCGACCGAGGTTCCCGCCCCGAGGCCGGTAGATTTACATAATCAATTTACACCCAACATTATACCGGATCCAATCAAGGGGTTCTTGTCGGAAGGCCCAACTTGATCGCTGTTTGGAACCTATCTGTCCGGGCCGATCTATCTTCCCTCGTTCCCGACGGTCCGGATCGCCCCAACGGCGAGGAGCGCTTCGAACACGTTGGCGGCGCCGCCATGTTCGACGATCCGGCCGTCGATGACGCGGTTGAGGTTAACCCCCGTGATCGTCACCTGTTTTCCGGTGGGACGCATTCCCAGCCATTCTCCGAGATGCGTGCCGCGAGCGGTCACGCGGGTGGCAACCCATTCGCCCTCAGCGATCTGCTGCTCAACTGTCAGATGAAGATCCGGGTAAGTCTCCCGAACGCCGATGATATGGGCACGCATGCCCTCAACACCTATGATTTGGCCCGTGGCGGAATCGCGGCAATCGGGGGAGATGAAGTCAGCAACGTGATCAACGTTTCCGGTATTCACGACTTCCTCAAGGAGCCGGCGAGCGGTAAGCTTGTTGTCTGCAATAGACATCGGAATCCTCCATCTTGGTTTTCCGACGAGGTCCGTTTCTTGGTCGCATTCTCAACCTAAGAATACTCAATTAGAACATATTAGAACATACGGTTGGCACATTGGGAAGAAGCACGGCTCCATCCAAAGGAGGGAGCCGTGCGGAAGAACACCAGGAAACTAAGGAGAAGTTAGAGGAATGCCGGCGAAATCCTCAGTGCCCTTCCCTGCCGGCGGCATCCCCGGCCGCTTCCGTCCCCGCGGCGGGCTGAAGTCCGTTGGGGCCTGCGCCATCGACCGCGTCCCGGGCGGGCAACATCCGCCCTGCACCGGCGCCGCCGGGGAGCACGGAACCCAGGAGGGCGCCCAGTTCCACCGGGATGGGAAAAGCGATGAGAGAACCCGGACGCGCGGCGATCTCAGGAAGGAGCCTCACGATCCGGAGGGTCAGTCCGCCGGGCTCCCGGTTGAGCACGGCGGCGGCCTGGGAGATCCGCTCGGCCGCCTGAAACTCCCCCTCGGACTGGATGATGAGCGCCCTCCGCTGGCGTTCCGCTTCCGCCTGGCGGGCGATGGCCTGGAGGAGTCCTTCCGGCACGATCACGTCCTTGAGTTCCACCGCTGAAACCTTGATCCCCCAGCGGTCGGTTGCTTCATCCAGGATCTGCTGGATCCTCTGGTTCAGTTGCTCGCGCTCAACCAGGATCTGATCGAAGTCGGCCTGGCCCACCACGCTGCGGAGAGTCGTCTGCGCAAGCTGGGCGGTGGCCTGGTGGAAGTTTTCCACGTTGACGATGGCCAGGGCCGGATCGACCACCCGGTAGTAGACCACGGCGTTGACCTTGCAGGTCACGTTATCCCGGGTAATCACTTCCTGGGGAGGGACGTCGTAGGTGATCACCCGCAGGGATACCCTCACCGCCGAGTCCACGAAGGGGATGATCAGAACCAGGCCGGGTCCCTTTCCTCCCAGCAGGTGCCCGAGGCGGAAGACCACGGCACGCTCGTATTCCCTGACGATCCGGATCGCGGAACTGAAGAAGTAGACAACCACCAGGACAATTCCGGTCAAAAGCAGCACGTTGATTCCGAACAGCAAGATAAGCGCCTCCTTGTGTTTAAGGTGATCCTGATTCCCGGACTCCTTCACCCTCCCCAAGCTCGGGGTTCACCAGGAGAAGGAGCCCATCCTGGCCTACGATCTTGACCCTCTGTCCTTCCAGCAGCGGCCCCTCGCCGGTGGGACGAGCGTTCCACAGCTCGCCGCCTACCCGGACCAAACCCCTGGAGCCGGGCCGGACCACGGTCGCCACGGTCCCCTCCGGAAAGGGTGAATCCGTGTGACGACGACGTCTCCTCCGCGCCCG
>JACPQU010000187.1 GCA_016190305.1 Bacillota bacterium | reverse complement strand
GTGGAGAAGGTCGTTTCGGATCACCCGGGCCCGGTGGCGGATGTGAGGGCCGGCAAGGATAAAGCCATCGGTTTCCTGGTGGGGCAGGTGATGAAGGCGACCGGGGGCAAGGCCAATCCCCAGCTGGTAAACAAGCTCCTGCGCGAGAAAATCGGAACCTGACCGTTGAGTGGTATAAATAACCGTCTCCTGGAAAGATTATACTTTGATCAACTTGACGGTCGGATGGAACCCTTTCCGTGTCCGCCCACTATGATCATAAATATCCGGCCTGATCCGGCCGGAATTATTAACCAGTAATATAGGCATTGTTCATCGAATGGGGCCGTGAAGATGGCGGACGTGAAGACAGCGAGGAAGTTTCATTTCCTGGGGATCGGCGGCTATGGGATGAGCGGGCTGGCCATGGTGCTGCTCAGTTCCGGGATGGAGGTCAGCGGCTCTGATCTAAAGAGCACCGATCTGACGGGGATGCTTGAGAAAATGGGCGCCCGGGTCTTCACCGGGCATCGTGCTTCCAACCTGCCGGCGGATGCCGATGTTGTCGTGGCCAGCACGGCGATCCCCGAGTCCAACCCGGAACTGGTTGAAGCCCGGAAGAGGGGGCTTCCGATCATGCATCGCTCGGAGGTCCTGGCCAGGCTGATCAACGAGCGAACCGGGATCGCGATTGCCGGCAGCCATGGTAAGACCACCACCACTTCGATGATCGCCCTGACCCTGGAGCGGGCTGGTCTGGACCCCACCGCCCTGGTAGGCGGGGAGGTGCCGGAATTCGGGGGCACGGCCAGGCTGGGGGGCGGCGAGTATCTCGTGGCCGAGGCCTGCGAGAGCGATCGGAGCTTCCTCCGGTACCAGCCCTGGATGGCCGTGGTCACCAACGTGGAGCCGGATCACCTGGAGCACTACGAGGGCGATCCCCGGCTGCTGTTTCAGGCCTTCCGCGGGTTTCTCGACCGGGTCAAGCCCGGGGGGGTCGTCGTCGTCTGCCACGACGATCCCGAACTTCGCGCCCTGATGGAAGGGTACGATCGGACCTACCTCACCTACTCCCTTGACCGGGAGGCCGATTTCCAGGCCCGGATCCTGAAGTCCACCGGGGAGGGAACCCTGTTCCAGGTGACGGGACACGGGGAGGATCTCGGCGAGGTCGTGCTCAACGTCCCGGGGCGCCACAACGTTTCCAACGCTCTGGCCGCCATCGCCGTCTGCCGGACCCTGGGAGTTCCGATGAGCATCATCGCGTCCAGCCTCTTCGCGTTCAGAGGGGCGAAGCGGAGATTTCAGGTGATGGGAGAGGTGGCCGGGATCAAGGTGGTGGATGACTACGCCCATCATCCTACCGAGATCAGGGCCACCCTCGACGCCGCCCGCAAGGGGGTATCCGGCCGCCTCATCGCCGTTTTCCAGCCTCAGCGCTTCACGCGCACCAAGTACCTGTTGCATGAGTTCGCGGACGCCTTCAAGGAGGCCGACCTTATCGTCCTGACCGAGATCTACTCCGCCGGAGAACCGCCCATCGAAGGGATCAGCGGGGAGCTTCTGGCCCGGCTCGTTGCCGAGAGGGAAGGCGAGCGGGTTGTTTTCTTCAGGAGCCTGGAAGAGATCACCACCTACCTCTTCGGGGAGTCTCGGGCCGGGGACATGATCCTAACCATGGGTGCCGGTGATGTCTGGAAAGTGGCCAGTGATCTGGTCGGCTCCCTGTCGGTGCAGGAGGACGCCTGCTCGCGCACCGCCGCCAAGGGGTAAGCCGGGAGCGCGTTTGGAAGAGCGGTTTATGGTACCGGCGGTCGGGGCACATTAGGACCGTCGTAATGGATTCTAGTGATTGACGGCCGTAATCGACCGCCGTGATCGGCCGTCGCAAAGGGGAGGTTCTACTTCCTGGGGTACGGAAGAAAAATGACCGATGAGATCAAGAAAACCATCTCCGAAGAGGTCCGCTCCGCGGTCATGGAAATTTTCTCAGACATCCCCTTGAACCGTGAAGCCCCCAAGATCAATGTGGCCATGCCAGGAGCTTTTGGGCAAGCGGGCGGTTTGGACAGCGGGCAATCCGGCGGCCGGGCAAACGGCCAAGAGGATGGCCAGGCGGGGGGTCAGGCCTGGGGCCAGGCTGCTGGAGGAGGCCAGAACGGCCAGCAACAAGGGGTTTCGAGCGGGATCCTCATGCCGGCTCCGGTCACGATGCTGATGCCGGCCGGCGGAGTTCAGGGCGGCCTGGTGCAGGCTGCATCCCCAGGTCAAAGCCAGGGACAAGGCCAGGGCCAAGGTCAGGGCCAAGGTCAGGGACAAGGCCAGGGTCAGAATCCGTGGCAAGCTTCAGGGCCGGCTCAAGGTGCCGCCCAAGGTATGCAGCAGGGGCCGTGGGGCCAGTTGCCTGGGCAGCAGGCCGGACAACAGCAACCTCAACAACAGCCTCATCAACAGCAACAGCAACCTCAACAGGCTCAGAGCCAGCAGCAACAGCAACCTCAACAACAGCCCCAGCCAGGCCAGCAGGGTATGCCAGGCCAGCAAGGCATGCAGGGACAGCAGGGCATGCAAGGCCAGGCCGGGCAACAGCAGCAGCCTCAACAACAGCCCGCAGCCCAGCAAGCCCAAAGCAAGATCCGGAAGCTGGGACAGCAGCAACAGCAAAAACAGGCGGCTGAAAACCTGCGGAAGCAGCTTGAGAGCAACCTGCAGAAGCTACGCTCGGTGATCCAGGAGAGCCAGCGCCTGGCCACGCAGATGGAGAATCTCCTGGCCAAAGATCAAAACCAGTAGAATCGGATAATCAGGTCACCAACCATCAGCCCCATAACCCATCAGCCACCAGTTCATCAAGTCATCAGCTTATCAGGCTATCAGTCCAGTTCATCAAGTCATCAGCTTATCAGGCTATCAGTCCAGTTCATCAAGTCATCAGCTTATCAGGCTATCAGCTCAGTTCATCAGCTCATCAGTTTTTCTTCCAGCGTAGCTATTCGAAGATGGGCCTCTGTGGTGGGGGCCAGAAGGAGGGCCTTGAGTTCGAGTTTAAACCTGGCCCCTCGTACCTCCACGATTCGCCCGTCCAGAAGGTTCCAGATCAGGGGGAGCGACATTTCCTCCACGGTTTTGCCAAGCAGGGGTCTCAAGAGGGTCCGGGCCTGTTCCTCCAGGTCCAGGTTGGGAAACTGTTCGCTTTTATTCAACAGGACTACGTTGATCTTCACCACCTTGGTTCCCCGCCGGGCGGTTTCGGTTTGTTTGCGGACGGTTTCCTCCAGATCGGCCACCCGGATCTCCAGTTGATCCCGTTCAAGGTGAAGGGCGTCGATCCGGGGCCCGAGCAACAGGTTGGCCGTGCCGGTACCCACCAGGAAGCCGATGAGGAGAAGCACGGTCGTCTTCCTGAGAGCCAGCCATCGTTCCCGGATCAACTCTCTGGAATAGCGCACTCCCCATACCGCTCCTTCCCCTATCTCTCTCCGGCGATCGCCAGCACACCCAGGTAGGCGAGGTGAGCGCCCAGAAAAGCGGCGACCATGATCAGGATGTGATGAATAAGGACCTCCAGGTCGCCCCGGGCCAGGCCGGCTTCAAAGATGTTCAAGGCGGTGAAGGATCCTCCCATCGCGCTCAGCATCCCCCAGAGCTTGAGCGTTCTGGCCAGTTCGACCATGGTACGAATGGGCGGCTGGTCGATCAGCGCGGCCGGGATCGCCCCCAGGAAGCTTCCCCCCAGGACGATGCCCAAGGCGATGAAGAAAGCGCTGGCCAGGGCCCGAATCATGTCCACCACCCGCCTTTGCCTCGTATCGCCCGGCCCTGACGCGGGGAGCAGCGGGCCGGAACTCGTATCGTTTGCATGGATGCATATGTTGCCCGGTAGAATTTAAAACTGGGGGTAAGGCCCCGGAGACTGATCTGGATGACTGATCTGAACGACTGATCTGCGGGAAGGCCCAAATGTATTTCGAGGGCCGGTTCACTCCCGCCCGGATCACCTTACGGACGGTTTACCCGAAGGGCCGACCTGCCTGAACGAGTGAAACCGGATGGGCTGAAGCAACAGAGGGGGTTTCCACTTGAAGAATTCCAGTATCGTGCTGTCCGGAGTCCTGGCAGGACTGACGGCCATGACTGGGTTCGAAGCCGTGAGGTTCATCGTCGGGGCGCTCTTCTTCCACCTCGATATCCCGGTGATCATCGGAGGGATGCTCCTGGGAAAAGGCGCCGGTATGGCCGCGATCCGCGGCGTCGGCTTGGCCGTCCACTACCTGATCGGGATTTCCCTGGGGGTGATCTACGCCCTGATCCTGGCGCGGCTCGAATCGCCTGCCGGGGAAGAGGCCCGCTTGAGCGACCCAGGCTCGTTGATCCGGAAACTTCACCGGCTTCCATATGCGTTGAAGGGCCTGCTTTACATCCAGGCGGCCGAGTTGATCAACCTGTTCGGCCTCTTCCCCGCTGCGGGTCTGGGACCGGCGGGGGTGGCGCTCGGCGGGGTGAAGCCGGCCGTTGTTTCCGTCGCCGTCCACCTGGCTTACGGTTTGATCGTCGGGTTGACCGCCCCTGCCTTCGCCCGGATCTTGAAGCCGTCTGCGGCCGCGGCCGGTCCCCGTTAGGCCGTCCCTCTCCGCAGCACCAAGGCTCCCAGCCCCACGGCGCCGACGGCGAAGGCGGCGAGAAAAGCGATCTCTCCCGCTACCGCCGATAGGCCTTCCCCGCGGAGCATGACCGCCCTCAGCCCCTCCGTGGCGTACGTCATCGGCATCAGGTAGCCCAGCCAGCGCAGGTAAGGGGTGATGGTCTCCAGGGGCCAGAAAAGGCCGGCCAGGAAGAACTGAGGGGTGATCACCATCGGAATGAACTGCACGACCTGCAACTCGTTCCGGGCGAAGAAGGAAAGGGTGATTCCCAGGTTCACCGCTCCCACGACGAGGAGGACCAGGATCAGCAGGACGAGCGCCGGAGATCCCGCTACCGTCACGTCCAGGATCCACACCGAATAGCCCAGCACCACCAGCCCCTGCACCGTGGCGAACCCCGCGAAGCCCAGGACGTACCCGAGGACAAGTTCGATCCTGCCCGCTGGAGAAGCGGCCAGACGTTCCATGGTGCCTGAAGCCCGCTCTCTGAGGAAGGAGACGCTGGTCAGGAGGAAGGTAAAGAAGAAAACGAACCCGGTGATGAAGGCGGGGGCGAAGAGATCGATGCTCTTCAGGCGCCCCCCGCCGAAAAGCTCCACCATTTCGAGGACGACGGGGTTCCCGCTTGGGATCGAGCCGGGCGAGCCGCTCCGCCCCCCGTCCCGGAATGCTTTTTGTAGCTCTTCTTCGATCCCGGCCCGGATCCGATCCATCGACCCGGCCAGGGCCCTGCCGACCGCGCCGGAACTCCCGGGGTCCGTCCCCCGCAGGATCACTTGCAGGCGCGCGGGTCCCTCTCCGGCCAATTGCCGGGTGAAGTCCCTGGGGACGACCAGCAGACCCTGGAGATCCCCGCGGCGTACGGCATCCCTGCCGGCGGCCTCATCTGGGACGGTTTCCGTGATCAGGTCTTCGGAACCGGCCAGGGCGGGCGGGATGGCCTTTCCAAGGTTCAGCGTTCCGGCGGGGGTCGCCAGGCCCTGGTCCTCCACTGTGATGCCGACACGGACGGGTTCGGCCGGACCGCCAATGAGATATCCCACCAGGGACATAATGGCCACGGGGACGATGAAAAGGAGGGCCAGGGTGCGGTGATCGCGCCGGAACTGGAGGGCGATCCGCCAGGCGACCGCCAGGCTGCGATTCCAGGAAACCCTCAAGGCACCATCCTTTTTGAGATTCCCGTCCTTGTTCAGATCAGGTCCCATTTGCACTTGGCATCCCATCCACGGAGAGCAGGAAGGCCTCTTCCAGGGTTCGGGCGCCCGCCCGCTGTTTCAGGGCGGCCGGTGTGTCGAGGGCCGTCACGCGCCCCTCGGAAATGAAGGCCACCCGCTCGCAGCGCTCGGCCTCGTCCATGACGTGGGTGGAAACCAGGATGGTGGCGCCCTCTCCAACCAGCCTTCCCAGGTGTTCCCACAGGTTCTGCCGCAGCCGGGGGTCCACCCCGACGGTGGGCTCGTCGAGGAGAAGCAAGCTCGGGCGGTGGATCAGAGAGGCGGCGAGGTTGGCCCGCTGGCGCATCCCGCCGCTGAGGTGGCGGACGGGCGTATCCCTTTTCTCTTCGAGGCGGACCAGGGCCAGCAACTCATCGACCCGCCGGCGGAGATCCCCACCCGGACGCAGCCCGTAAAGGCGGGCAAAAAAGGAGAGATTTTCCCGCACCGACAGGTCCTCGTAGAGAGCGGCCGCCTGGGTCATATAGCCCGTTCGGGCGGCGGCGGCCGGAGAGGGCAACGCGATCCCGTCGACCCTGACCGTTCCCTGGTCGGCCCTAAGCACTCCGGCGATGATCCGGATCAGGGTGGTCTTGCCCGATCCGTTGGGGCCGAGGAGCCCCAGCGTCTCCCCCCTCCGGACCAGCAGGGAAAGATCCTTGAGGGCCTGGACGGCGCCGAAGGACTTGTGGACCCCCTCTGCCTCGACCATCGGTGAACCCGGGGACAGTTCTTGTACACCTCTTTGTTGGGGTGTTGCTGTCTTGCCATCCGGATTTCGTCTGGCAAAACCCTATAATGATTTTTTCAACCTTAATATTATCAGATATTTCCATTTCAAACATATTCACTAGGATAATTCAGGTGAACTAAGCCGGATGAACTTACCGGATCGTAAGCGAGACTTTTATCATCAATTGTAAAGGAATCTGGGCAAAAGGGGCTAAATTAGAAATCACGTTCATCTTGGTTATGGGAGGCGACTTATAAATATGCGCTTAGAGATAACGCAATTGCAGTTGAGAAAGCAATTAAGAAGGCAGAACCAGGAATTTCCTTATATCTTGAGATCATGAACTTGTTTCCACTAGTAAATGTAGCAGAGAATAAAAATTTCCAACGTAAGTTCAATCATTTCTATAGAGTAAGGCAACGATCTGCCGGTTGGTATAAAGTATATTATTTGGTTATGCAAGAACAGAAAGATAAGGAGCCTACATTTAATGAGGTGCTCAAACAATTGTATGAATCACTCGGAAGGTATGAGCCTTCATTCTCAAGTAAACTTGTTGCTACTATTGATCCTAAACTGCCTATATGGGATGCGAATGTTTTAAATAATATGCAGATAAAGCCCCCATATTACACTTCTAAAAATAAGATACCTCAAGCGATGGCTACTTATCGAAATATTCAAGGTCAGTATGAACAATTCTTAAATTCCGAAGAAGGCCAGTTAATTGTCAATACTTTTAACCAAAACGTCAAAGAACACGCCAAGATCACGGATCTTAAAAAGGTCGACTTTGTTTTTTGGCAAATAAGAGATGAGTATTCTCGTTAGTCCAGAGTGGGCTCAATAAGTACCTACTGAAGAGGTGATACTATGAGTGATAGGGAACAGCTTGAAAAGAACGGCTTCGAAGGCTTCGTAAGCGTGAAGGATCTCAGGGCAACTTTACTTAGAGAGGTTCCGGATTCTGCAGGGGTCTATGTATTTCTGCGAGAAAACGAAGGCTGGCCAACCTTCTTAGTTCGGAATGCTGGAGGTCATTTTAAACGCAAGGACCCTACAGTTCCAGAGGGGAAACTCAAGGATGCCTGGATACACGGAACAGCGATCCTGTATATAGGAAAAGCGGGGGGAACAACCGGGTCGTCGACTCTGCGTAAGAGGCTTACCCAGTACCTAAAGTTCGGTTCTGGAAAAGTCGTAGGGCATTGGGGAGGAAGATATATCTGACAACTTGCTGATGCTGATGACCTAGTCGTCTGTTGGCGCTCGGTAGAGGCTGAGGAACCAGAGGAAGTCGAACGTTTAATGCTGGCGGAGTTCAAGCGACAGCATGATCGATTACCCTTTGCGAATCTTAGGGGTTAATAGTCTGGCATTATCAAGCAATCTTGTACCACCTGAAGTTGCGCTCTGCCAGGGCTATCTGCCGATGCTACGCTTCCTTCCACGGTTCGAAGATCACAAACTCCTCTTGACGACCCTCGATAAGTGCCTGATAAATCTCTTCGGCGTATTGTTGCCAGGGAAATTGATCGTAGTTGAAAGTGGTCCTCGGTCTGGGGGATATGAAGAAAGGCAAGACGCTTCCATCATCTCCTTGGTCCCGCTTGTACAACAGATAAAGAAGGCGGTGTCCCTTATGTTTGGGTAAGCCAGGTCCATGCACCCATACCTTGTACAACTTGCCGCGAAGGCTTGGATGGGCGACGCTGTGCATCAACTCCCCTGAACTGTGGGGAGAGGCCCCCGCTTTTTCAAGCTGCTTATCCAGGGATTTCTTGACCACCGGATAGCTCTGTACCACGAGAGTGTATTGTTCGAGAAACGAGATGTGTGCTACGACACGCATCAGCCGGCTAGGGGTGGTTGACAGTCTTCAGCTTGGTGAAGTCGATCTCGGTTTCATCCAGTGCCTGTGCGATACGGGCGGCGGCGGCGATGAAACCCGGGTTCAAGGACAGTTCGAGTTCGTCGCATTCCTCCTCATCGAGTTTTACTTCAATCCGTTCCGGCAGATTGGCGGTGAAGAAGATCTCACCCGGTTCGGTACGAAGAAATTCGGGGAGCGCGTACATACGCTTGATGAGTTCCTCTTCCTTCAAGTATCCGAAGGTGTCCACCGCTTTACCGAGCCGTACCTTCAAGTCGAACGAGGCACGGGAAAGAGCGGTTTGAAAGTACAACAAAGGCTCCATGTCACTGAAACGGTAAATGTTGCCGCTCTTACCGAACTGATGTCCCTGTATCGGCTCAGCGATGATATGACCCATGGATAGCAACTGGTCCTTTGTCTCCATCAGATCTTCGCTGTATTGACCAAAGATGTACCGAAGAAAAGTAAAAGGTTTCAAAGGTGCATCCCGAAGGGCCATGTACACCACCTTGTGCAGACGCTTCTCACCATAAGAGCCGTCCTTGAACTCTGCGAGGGTGCCGAGCAACACCAGCCTCTTGAAGGTCTCCGTTGAAATCGTCCCCATGGTCTTGGAACCTCCTGGAATCACAGACGAATACCCTTCAGATCAAATCAACAAACCAACCAACCAACCAACCAACCAATAACCAATCAATTAACAAACAACCCCGCCAGTTTCGTGAACTCCTGATTCTTCATTTCGCTCCTGATCCGTTGAGCCATTGACCAAGCCGTCTTGTAGGGTAAGCTCAAGTCCCGTGACAACTGGTTTACCGAGATTTCTCTCCCGGAGTTCATCAGGTAGATGGCCAGGAACCACTTCGGGAGCGGAATATACGTCTTGTGGAAGATCGTACCGGCGGGAGCGGTAAACTGGTACTCACACCGGGCGCATTCGAACTTATCGCGCGTTGAGATGCGGGAGATGATCCTGCTCCCGCAACGCGAGCAGGTGACCCCTTCGGGCCAACGCGTTTTCATAAGGTGGCTCAAGCACTGTCCTTGCGTACGAAACTTTCTGGTTATCTGCAAAAGAGTCACCGGGTCAAGCCTCCATGACTCGACCCTAGCACGGATCTACCCTGCCGTCAAGTGATAACTGAGTGAAGCCTAAGAAAACTCGATTACTAAATTTCAGAACAATTAAAAACGTGATCAGGAGTCGGGATTGCCGGATCTTACCCGGGTTCGAAAGGAACCCCGCGCCGTCCGATAGAAGTTAGGGCTCTATCCGCAAAGGAGGCCCGCAGCCCTTGTCAGTGCGCTCCTCATCTGAACGCCCCTTCGTCCACCTCCATGTCCATACCGAGTACAGCCTCCTGGACGGGGCGATCCGGACCCGCGACCTGGGCCGCCGGGTGAGGGAGCTCGGAATGCCGGCGGTGGCCATGACCGACCACGGGGTCCTTTACGGGGCCATGGACTTCTACACCGCCGCCCGCAACGAGGGGATCAAGCCGATCATCGGCTGTGAGGTCTACGTCGCTCCCCGCTCCCGGTTCGACCGGGTTTACGGGGAGGATGACCGGGCCCACCACCTGGTGCTCCTGTCCCAGAACGAGGAAGGATACCGGAACCTGGTCCGGCTCTGCTCCGCCGCCTCCCTGGAAGGTTTTTACTACCGTCCCAGGGTGGACAAGGAACTCCTGGCCGCCTGCTCCGGCGGGCTCGTCGCCACCAGCGCCTGCCTGGCCGGCGAGGTGGCCCGGGCGTTCTCAGAGGCGAACCCCGCCCGGGCCGAGGCGGCCGCCCTGTCTTACCGGGAACTCTTCGGCGACCGGTTCTACCTGGAGCTTCAGGACCAGGGTCTCCCCGAGCAGCGCGACCTGAACAGGTCCCTGGTCGAACTGGCGGGCCGCCATGGCCTTCCCCTGGTAGCGACCAATGATGCCCACTACCTCACCCCCTCCGATGCCGAGTTGCATGATATCCTCCTCTGCATCCAGACCGGCAAGACGGTGGACGAGGAGGACCGCCTCCGCTTCCAGTCCGACCAGTTCCACCTGCGGAGCCCGGAGGAAATGTGGCGCCTCTTCGGGGAGATCCCCGAGAGCCTGGAGAACACCCGGCGTATCGCCGAGAGTTGCGATTTCAGCTACGATTTCGGAAAGAGCCACCTCCCCCCCTACCCCATCCCCGATGGTTACGCCGGCGCCGACCAGTATCTTCGCCGGCTCTGCGAAGAGGGGGTGCGCTTCCGTTACGGCGAGCCCTCGGACGAGGTGTTCCGCCGCCTGGATTACGAGCTGGGGATCATCGCCCAGATGGGCTTCGCCGGTTATTTCCTGATCCTCTGGGATCTCCTTGCCTTCGCCCGCCGGAAGGGGATCCCCGTGGGACCGGGCCGCGGCTCCGCCGCCGGCAGCCTCACGGCCTATGTTCTTTTCATCACCAGCATCGATCCCATGGCGTACGGGCTCCTCTTCGAGCGCTTCCTGAACCCGGAGCGGGCCTCCCTCCCCGATGTCGACATCGACTTCTGTTTCGAGCGGCGGGGAGAGGTTCTCGAATACGTGGTGAGCAGGTACGGGGATGACCGGGTCGCCCAGATCATCACCTTCGGGACCATGGCCGCCCGGGCGGCGGTCCGGGACGTGGGCCGCGCCCTGAACCTTTCCTACGGGGATACGGACCGCATCGCCAAGCTGATCCCAATGGAGCTGGGGATGACCATTGACAAGGCCCTTCAGGCGGAAGCCGCCCTGGCCGGCCTGTACAAGGAAGACGAGAAGGTCCGCAAGCTCCTGGATCTCTCCCGCTCGGCGGAAGGCCTGCCGCGCCACAGTTCGGTGCATGCCGCCGGGGTGGTCATCGCCGGGGAGCCCCTGGTCAACCTGGTTCCGCTCCAGAAGACCCAGGAAGGCTCCATGGTCACCCAGTTCGCAATGGAACACGTGGAGCGGCTGGGGCTGCTCAAGATGGACTTCCTCGGCCTGCGCACCCTGACCGTCATCGGGAAGACCGCCGCCTCCGTGAACCGGGCCCGGATCAGGGGTGCCGCCCGAGCGGCCACTCTCGAAGCGAATACGCTCACCGTGGCCGGCCCTGATGAAGTCTCTATTGATGCCAACCCTTATTCGGCCGCCTTGGATCTTGAGACCATCCCCCTCGACGATCCCGTCACCTACCGGATGCTGTCGACGGGCGACACCATGGGGATCTTTCAGCTCGAATCCAGCGGGATGCGGGCCCTCCTCAAGGAGCTTCGCCCGGAGACGATCCAGGATATCATCGCCGTGGTCGCCCTTTTCCGCCCCGGTCCGCTGGGGAGCGGCATGACCTCGGATTTCATCCAGAGCAAGCACGGGAAGAAGAAGATCCGCTACCTGCACCCCGGCCTGGAGCCCATCCTGAAGGAGACCTACGGCGTCATCGTCTACCAGGAGCAGGTCATGCGCATCGTCAGCGACCTGGCCGGCTTCAGCCTCGGACGCTCCTACCTCCTGATCAAGGCCATCGCCAAGAAGAAAGCCGACCTCCTGGCGGAGCAGAGGCAGGCCTTCGTGGACGGGGCCGTCCAGCGCGGGATGGCGGCCAAGGATGCTCAGGCCATCTTCGACCAGATCACCCCGTTTGCCGATTACGGGTTCAACAAGTCCCATGCCGCGGCCTACGCCATGGTCGCCTACCAGACCGCCTATCTCAAGGCCCACCACCCGGCTGAGTACATGGCCGCGCTCCTCACCAGCGTGGCGGCCAACAGCGACAAGATCGCAGCCTACGCGGAGGCCTGCCGCCAGCAGATGGGGATCAAATTGCTTCCTCCCGACGTCAACGAGAGCCGGCGGGACTTCGCCGTCGCGCCCGGGGGGATCCGCTTCGGCCTGGGGGCGGTCAAGAACGTGGGGGAGGGGGCCGTCGAGGCGATCCTGGCGGCCCGGGAGAAGGACGGGCCCTTCAACTCTCTTCGCAACTTGCTGGAGCGGGTGGATTCCCGGAACCTCAACAAGCGGGTCGTGGAAAGCCTGATCAGGGCGGGGGCCTTCGATTCCCTGGGAGCGCGCCGCTCCCAGCTCATGGGGATCCTCGACCGGGCCCTCGAGGCGGCTGGAAAAACCCACCGGATCCGAAACCACGGCCAGATGTCCATATTTGACCTCGCGGGCGATCACGGGACCTTCTTCACCGAGGAGGAGGCCCTCCCGGATCTGCCCGAGTTCGAAACCGCCGAACTCCTGGCCCAGGAGAAGGATCTCCTGGGTTTTTACCTGAGCGGCCATCCCCTTGAAAAATTCAGCCGAGAGCTGGATCTCCTGGTCACCATGACCACGGCGGAGCTGCGGGAAAAATTCCAGGGATCATCCGGCGAGGACGGTGAAGATGGGGCCGAGGGTGGGGATGATCAGAAGGTGGGGGAAGGCGGGAGCAACGAAACCGGCGGGAGCAACGAAACCCGCCGGAGCGAGACCAACCGGAGCATCGAGACCGACGAGGCCGTCGTTCTGGGAGGGCTCCCCACGACCATCAAGCGGATCATCGCCAAGAATGATCGGCAGATGGCCTTCTTCACCCTGGAGGACCTGGTGGGTTCGGTGGAAGTGGTGGTTTTCCCCGACGTTTACGATGCCTGCGCGGGTCTCCTCTCCGGCGAGCAGGTCCTGATCGTCAGCGGGCGCGCCCCTCTGAAGGAAGAAGAGCCCAAGGTGCTGGCCGACCGGATCGAGCCCCTTGCGGTCACTGTCCATCTCTCCGGCGACGAGGAGGACGAACTGATCGAGAAGGTGGCCGGTGCCGTGGAAACCTGCCCGGGGGAGCTGCCGCTTCACTTTTACTTCACCCGGCACGACCGCCTGATCCGGGCCGGCGACCGGTTCAGGGTAGCCGGTACCCGTGAATTGACCGCCGCGTTGGAGCCCATTCTAGGGCCTGGAAAGGTGCGGGCGGCATGCAGGAGGGAGAGCGGGCTTTGAGTGTTCCCAGCAGCATCGCGGTTCTGACGAGCGGGGGGGATGCCCCGGGGATGAACGCCGCCCTCCGGGCGGTGGTCCGCCGCTCGGTGTACGAGGGGATCCGGATCTTCGGGGTCTATCACGGGTATAACGGCCTGATCCGGGACGAGATGATCGAGATGAACGTCAGCTCGGTCTCCGACATCCTGCATCGAGGCGGGACAATCCTGCGCACCGCCCGCTCCGCCGAGTTCATGACCTCCGCGGGACGGGATAAAGCCCTGGCGGCCCTGCGCGGCCGGGGGATCGAGGGGCTCGTCGTCATCGGCGGAGACGGTTCCTTCCGGGGCGCCCTGGAACTCATGCGACTGGGATTCCCGGTCATGGGCGTCCCGGGCACCATCGACAACGACATCGAGGGTACCGATTACACCATCGGCTTCGACACCGCCGTCAACACGGCGGTCGAGGCGATCAACAAGGTCCGTGACACCGCCACCTCCCACGAACGGACCTTCATCGTCGAGGTCATGGGGCGGGACGCCGGGTTCATCGCGCTGGCGGCGGGGATCGCCGGCGGGGCCGAGGTGATCCTGGTCCCCGAAGAGGGGCGGGACCTCCGGGAGATCTGCCGCCGTCTCACCTCCGGCCTCCGGCGGGGCAAACTACACCTGATCGTCGTGGTGGCCGAGGGGGCCGCCCGGGCCTACGACGTGGCCGCCGGTGTGACGTCCGAAGCCGGCCTTGAGACGCGGGTGATCGTCCTTGGTCACCTCCAGCGGGGCGGTACGCCCACCGCCTTCGACCGGATCCTGGCCTCCCGCTTCGGGTCCGCCGCGGTGGCGGCCCTCCTGGAGGGGCGCGCCGGCCTCATGACCGGCGTACGCGGGGACCAGCTCGTGTTTCCGGAACTGGAAGCCTGCCTGGCCGTCCGGAAGAGGCTCGACCCCGAACTCCTTAAGCTGGCGGGGATCCTGGCAATCTGAATCGGGGGAGTCAGCCTGCGGCGCACCAAGATCGTCTGCACCATCGGCCCGGCATGCACCAGCCCGGAATCACTCCGGGCCCTCATCGCCGCCGGAATGGACGTCGCCCGCCTGAACTTCTCCCACGGGACCGCGGCCGAGCACCGGGAGCGGATGATCCTGCTCCGGGAGGCCGCCGCCGAACTTAAGAAAGAG
>JACPQU010000178.1 GCA_016190305.1 Bacillota bacterium | reverse complement strand
TTGGGCCGGATCCGGAGCCAGCCCACCATGTAGGGGTGGAAGGGCCCGCAAGTGACCGAGCACCGGAAGCTGAACCGCCCCGGCTTGTCGGCGATAAACTCGACCACTTTCTCCTGATCCTTTTCCAAATGTACGTTGAGTTCGTAACCGTCGAGGTAGAAACCGTGGGATACGTCCGTCGAGAGCAGGTGCAACCGCACCAGGTCCCCCTTGTTGACCGTAATCACCCCGGGGCTGTAGTTGAACCGCTTGGCCTCGATGGTGATGTCCCTGGTCGTAGGCTCCACGGAAGCTGCAGCCTGGATGGCCGCTCCGGTTCCTACCAGGATGGCGGCGGCGACCAACGGGATCAGCCACTTTAAACTCTTACTTCTCCGCACCGGTTTGTCACCCCCGTCAAGGCTCCCACCCGGTTTCGAACGGTGGAGCCCGACTGATTCTATGTCTTAACCGCTAAACCACTATTTCAGTTACCGTTTTTCATGCTGACTGAAAGTTACCCTACCACATTTTCATGTTGACTGAAAGTTACCCTACCACAATGGCACTTTAATGGACTTCTAGACCTGAAATTTGAACGGTAGGACGCAGTGCGTTACCCTTATGGACATTTTACAATGTCCGACATGCCCATATTCAAATAAGCCAAATGCCCATGTGCTCAGGATATCAAATCTTTACCCAAAGTCACGTTTAAACCGATGCCTTATTTTGGGCTCCTCCAGGCCCCAGGCGTATTTCTACCCGTTTTCCAAGCTTGGTACTTTCTCCCGGGAAGCTCTCGGGTGGAGTTCGTTCGACGTTTCTTTCGTCCCTCTTCCTGTTCTTAGCGGATGATGATCGTTCCAAGCGCATGGTGATCGCAAGAGAACTACACTCGCCTATTGTCTTATATGATGGTGCAATTCCGCAATAAGGTAGGGCCAGTAAAAGATCTGTACCTGATGCTCTAGGTAATTCACTGTAGTTAATCCAAGCGATATGCCCATTTCTATATATATCCGGGCCAGAATGAAGCTTAAAATATAGGCTGGAGCCACAGTCAAAATGGCGGAAAGGGAAACCTACTACTTTGAGGGCGTTGTCTTCGGCAGGATCCTCTTTGATCTACGCGAATAATGGGTTTGGTCAAGTGGATTTCGCGGATGATTTCGCGGACCAGGGAATCACCGATGGGAGGAGTACCCCCAGTTGTTTCTCTCGGGTAAAGATCAGAAGTTTTTCAAGCTTTTTGAGGATGCGGCCTATAATATCCGGGAGTCGGCCAGGGCCCTGCGGGAACTGGTGCTCCATGGCGACGACCTGGAGAGGCGTGCCCAGGAGATCAAGGTGCTGGAAGAAAAGGGCGACGGGATCACTCATGAGATCATCCACACGCTCAACCGGACCTTCGTGACCCCCATCGATCGCGAGGATATCCACCAAATGGCCGTGATCATGGATGACATCATCGACGGGATCGAAGCGGTTTCAGCCAGGATTTCTCTGTACAATGTCCAGTCCGCCGGGAAAGCCACCGAGGAACTGGCGGAGTTGATCGTCGTCTCGACGGACGAGGTGGTCGAGATTATCAAGAATTTAAAGGCCAGGTCCTTCAAGCAGGTCCGAACCCATGCCGTGGAGGTCAACCGGCTGGAGAACGAGGCCGACCGCACCTTGAGGGAGGGGTTGGTGGAACTCTTCGCCAATGAAACCGCTCCCCTCGAGATCATCAAGCGCAAGGAAATCATGGAGCTGATGGAGGCGACCACCGATCGGTGCGAGGATGTGGCCAACCTCGCCGAAGGCGTGGTCATGAAGAATGCCTGAACTGGGGATCGTTGCTTTCGTCGTGTTCTTGGCCCTGATCTTCGATTTCACCAACGGTTGGAACGATGCGGCCAACGCCATCGCGACCGTGATTTCCACCAGGGTCCTCACTCCGGCTGCGGCCGTGCTCCTGGCTGGAATCTTCAACATCGCGGGGGCATTTTTCTCCACCGCGGTGGCCAAGACCATCGCGGGTGATATCCTCAATCCATCCATGGTCACCCAGTTGATGGTGGCGGCCGGCCTTCTGGGGGGAATCATCTGGAACATGGTGATGACCTGGCTGGGGCTCCCCATCAGCGCCTCCCACGCCCTCATCGGCGGGATGATCGGAGCCGGGTTGGGTTCGGTGGGGACCCAGATCCTGATCCTGAGCGGCCTCAAGAGGATCTTTACATCCCTCCTGGTCTCCCCCTTGATCGGACTGGTGGCCGGTTTCCTCCTGATGATCCTGCTCTACCGGGTTTTCTTCCACGCGTCGCCCCACTTTGTGAACAAGCTTTTCAGGAAACTCCAACTGGTATCTATGAGCTTTGTCGCTTTCAGCCACGGATCCGGCGACGGGCAGAAGGTCATGGGGATCATGACCTTGGCTCTGGTGGCTGGTGGTTTTCAGAGCACCTTCGAGGTGCCGACCTGGGTCATCATCTCGGCCGCCTTGGCGATGGGCCTGGGGACGGCCGCCGGGGGCAGGAGAGTGATCCGCACCCTCGGCATGCGCATGCTCAAGATGGAGCCGGTGCACGGGTTCGCGGCCGAGAGCGCTGCGGCGTTGATCATCCTGAGCACCGCCCGCCTCGGGCTGCCGGTCAGTACCACTCACGTGATCACGTCAACGATCTTGGGCGTGGGCGCCTCGCGGCGTCTTTCAGCGGTTCGGTGGGGAATCGCCCGCAAGATCCTCTGGGCCTGGATTTTTACCCTTCCAGGCACCGCAGCACTTTCGTACGTATTCGCGACAATCTTCAAGATGTTTTAGCGGAGATTCGGTTTTTACGTGCAGCGTCGGGTAATCAGCGGAGAGGGCCGACCGTTATTTGATAAGGTTGCCGGCTTAGGGGAAAATTGAATAAGGACTGAACTGGAAAAATAAGATCGGAAACGCCGGTTCCCGGCAAGGGCGGTGGAGCGAATGGGATCGAATCCAGAGGAACGAGCACGGGTGCAGGTCTACTCTGCTCCGGGCTGAGCGGGTTGCGAACAGGTGAAGGAGTTCCTTCGCCGTCGCGGGGTGGATTTCATGGAAAAAGATGTCACCGATCCTGAAACTGCCCGCGAATTGATTGAGGGATTGGGATACGCCACCACCCCGGTCACGCTCATCAACGGGGAAGAGGTCATCGGCTTCGATAGACGCAGGCTGGAATCACTTCTCGCCCGTTTCTCCCTTTAGCGTTTTCGATCGGCCTTTCTCCAATCATTCCCGAACTCTGCATTGGACACAAGACACGCTTTTTCCGGCTTCTTTATTTCCCTCAGGTGTAATCCACAGGTGTTATTGCTCAACAAAGCCATAGCTTGCGTTTTTCCCGATAAGGGTTATTATTTTTATAAGGGAATAACACCGACGCCCTAGTCATGAAGGTATAATTCAGTTATCCGGAGTCGTTTCGCTCGCGTGAAGGGGAGGTGAAAGCGGATGATGCAACTGGATTTTTACCTGCTCGTTTTCCTGGCCATGGCCCTCCTGGTGGCCTATCTCGCTTACAAGCTCCGCCTCCTGGTGAAGGCGCTCCGGGCTGACCTGTCCCTGACCAGCCGGATCCAGGAGGGGATCCTAAAGAACGCTTCGGACAGCATCATCGTGCTGGACGAGAAACGCCGGGTGGTGACGCTCAACCCGGCCGCCGAGCAGCTCACCGGGTGGAGCGTGGGGGAATCGGCCGGGATCAAGGAGTGCTTGACCCTTTGCCGCTGCCAGGACGAGGATGGGCACCTCTTCTGTGGGACGGAACGCTGCTGGGGAGCCCGGGTGTTGAGCGGGCAAGCGCCCTTCCCGTACGTGGAGATGTACGTTCAGAACCGTTCCGGGGGGCGGGTGCCCGTCACGGCCAGTTGCTTCCTGTTGCCCTTGGAGGAAAAACGCCGCTTCATCGCCCTGATCCTCCGGGATATGAGTGAGAAGCGCTTGTACGAAGGCGAACTGGCCCGCCTGGGTGAGGAAGCCCGGGTGCACCAAGAGAGGTTGGCGGTTCTCGCCGAGCGGAACCGGATCGCCGGGGAAATGCATGATGACGTCGCCCAGAAGCTGGGGTACCTTAATTTAAAACTGCAGCGCATGGAGAAAACCTTATCCCGCAGGAGTTCGGCGGAGGCGGCGGAACTGTCCGCCAGCCGTGAGGTCCTGAGGGAAGCCTTTGCAGGGTTGCGCCGATCAATCTACGATCTCCGGGCACCCGAGCCGTCCGCGGAAAACTTCCAGGAGATCATCCGGAACTGTCTCCAGTCTGCAGTCCGGCAAGGGGTGGAGGTTGACCTCAGCCTTTATCCGGAGGCCTGCGCGCCTCCAACCCCGGAAGCCGGCATGCACCTGGCCCGATTGCTTCAGGAGGCGGTATCCAACGCCCTGCGCCACGGTCAGGCGGATCGGGTCATTGTCCGGCTGGTTTCGGGTAAGGATAATCTCTGGCTCTTCATCTCAGACAACGGAAATGGCTTCGATCCGAAGGCGTTGTCCGTGACGGGGAATCATGTGGGACTGGAGATCATGCATGATCGGGTGCGCCGTCTTGATGGCACAATCGAGATAGTTTCCAGCCCCGGGGAGGGAACAAGGATTATCGTTTCAGTTCCCCTGGGGTTGAAGCCCCTGGAAGGGGCGGGCGGGATCGGCGACGAACAGCCTCACGAACTGCCTAAAGTGCAGCCCGAACGCATCGCCGGCGAGGCCTAGGAAGGGGCGTCTGATGAGTTTGTTGAGGGTCATGGTGGTGGATGATCATCCCCTGTTTCGCAAGGGCCTGGTGGAGTTGATCGGGGAACAGCCGGACCTGGAGGTCGTCGGCGAGGGTGGTTCATGCGCGGAGGCCGTGGCCAAAGCCGAGCAGCTCCGGCCGGATGTGATCATTATGGATCTCCGGCTTCCCGACGCCACCGGAATTGACGCCACCCGTCGTTTATTGGCGGTGGCCCCTGGGATCCGGGTGATCATGCTCACCGTCTCCGAAACCGATGAGGATGTCTTCTCCGCCTTGCAGGCCGGGGCATCCGGATACCTCCTGAAAGACGTCGAACCGGAGGACCTCCTGCGCTCCATCCGGCAGGCCGCCGGGGGGCGCGCCCCGCTCGCCGGAGCGGTGGCCACCCGGTTGATCCGCGGCTTGGCGCGCGGCGGGGTCAAATCATCCGGAAAGCGTCCCCCAGGACCCTTGAGCTCCCGGGAGACCGAGATCATCGCCCTCGTGGCGGAGGGCTACACCAACAAGGAAATCGGGAATGAGCTCGGGATCGCCGAAAACACCGTCAAGATTCACCTCAAGCACATCATCTCCAAGCTGGGGGTTCGCAACCGGGTGGAAGCGGCGATGCGGGCTAAGGAAACCGGCTTGATTCTGCGGCGGAATTATGGAAAGTAGAGTGTTTCCCGCCGTTGGTTACCGTCCTTTGAATCCCGTTCTTTGATTCCGACGTATTACCCTTAACTCCATCGAGCCATAGCCCATGGTTCGGGGGCTTTATTTGCCTGCCTCCAGACTAACCCTTTCTGCTTCGCCAGAATCATGCTCCCGCTCGATTTCCCAATCGACGCAACTGGCTTAGGATCGGTGCGGGAAAGGATGCACGGTTGATTCGCCATGCCATATGCCATTTTTATACAAGTTGAAGTTGTTCTGGATGAACTTGGTTCTGGCTAGGAAGTTTGTTCAGATTCGGAAGACGGCATAACAAGGAGGCTGATCGTCGTTGTCAAAGTTGCGGTCCAAGTTCGTTGTCCGTCTCCTGGCCGGTTTAACCATCCTGATCCTCACGGCGGGGCTTTTCAGCGCCTGCGGCGGTAAGGGGGGTTCGGCCGCGGGAAACGGAAAGGGTGGTCTGGACTACACCGTCGAGCCCGGAGAGAAGGACGAGTACCTCGGTTTCTGGTCCGCCGGCCCCTTCGGGGGGGTCTGGGTGGTCGGGCTTCCCTCGATGAGGATCCTCCGGGAGATCCCGGTGTTCGAGCAGCGGGCGGCCTATGGCTATGGCTTCGATGCCGAGACCAGGGCCCTTATCGAGCCGGAAAACTGGGGTGACACCCACCACCCGGCCCTGAGTGAGACCAAGGGCGAATATGACGGGAAATTGCTTTTCATCAACGATAAGGCCAACGGCAAGCTGGCGAAGATCGACCTGCGTACATTCAAAACCGTCGCCATCACCCGGATCCCCAACGTCCAGGGCTCCCACGGAACCGCAGTGGACCCGGATACCAGGTATGTTTTCGTGGCGGCCGAGCTTGAGCGTCCAGCGAATCAATCCGCGGACGCCGGTGAACCGGGCAGCTACATCTCGATGCTCTCGGCGGTGGATCCCCAGACCATGCTGGTCAAGTGGCAAGTCCTGACCCCGGGGAACACCGACATGATCGACGTGAGCAAGGACGGCCGTTATGTCCTGGCCACCATGTACAACACCGAGATGGCCGTCACCCTTGAGGGGATGATCAAGGCCGATCGGGACGGGGTGGCCGTCATCGACATCGCCAAGGCCGAAGAGGCGATCGCCGCGGGCAAGTACACCGAGATGGGCGGGACCAAGGTCCTGAAGGGCGCCGAAGTCGAGAATCTGCTGCAGGTGGTTCCGGTGCCCAAAAACCCCCACGGTGTGGACGTGGATCCCACCGGGCGCTACGCCATCGCCAACGGGAAGCTGTCCCCCACCGCTTCGGTCATCGACCTCCAGACCCTCAAGGTCGTGGCTGAACCGGAACTGGGAGCGGGACCGCTCCATTCGCAGTTCGACGACAAGGGCAACGCCTATACCACTATGTTCCTGGACAGCACCATCGTGAAGTGGAACATTAAAGCCGCTGTCGAGGGCAAGCCGAAGGAAGAGTACATCGTGGACGTCATCGACGTCCACTATAACCCGGGCCACCTGGCGGCGGCCGAGGGGGACACCGTCTCCCCGGACGGCAACTGGCTGGTGTCGTTGAACAAGCTGGCCAAGGACCGCTTCACCAACATCGGCCCAGACTTTGCGGAGAACGAGCAACTCATCGACATCAGCGGCAAGAAGATGAAGCTGGTCTACGATATGCCGATTGTTCCGGAGCCCCACTACGCTCAGATCATCAAGGCCGACAAACTGAAGCCGATCGAGGTCTGGGATCTGCAGGAGGGAGCCCTGGAGACGAAAGCCGAGCCGGTAGCGGAAGGCAAGGATCGCATTGAGCGCCGGGACGGTAAGGTCTATATCTACACGACAGCCAGGCGCAGCGAGTACGGACTCAAGGAAATGCGGGTCAAGCAGGGTGAGCGGGTCGTGCTCAACGTGACCAACATCGAGACGACCAAGGACATCATTCACGGCCTGGCCATCCCCGAGTACGGGATCAACAAGTCCCTCGCTCCCGGCGAGACGGTGCGCGTGGAGTTCACCGCCGACAAGCCAGGTGTGTACTGGCTCTACTGCACCTGGTTCTGCAGTGCTCTGCACCTGGAGATGAGGTCGAGACTGGTCGTGGAGTCCAGCTAGCCTCACCAAGCACGGTCAGGATCATCGCAACACGCTCATCGTTGAGACGCGCAACGTTGAGCACAACCTGCACGGAAGTGTCCGGCCCCCGGTCTAGATCGGCCGGGGGCCGGTTCCGAACACAGCGCGCACAGCGTGCGAGGAGGGAATTCGCCTTGGACATCTCAACCCTCAACGGCCGGATCCGGATTGGTCTTTTGATTGCCGCCGTCCTGTGCGTCGCCGCCGTGTCCCTGCCCTTCTGGCAGGTCAGCCTTTCCTTTCCTCAATACCCCGAAGGACCCCTACAGGTCATCGCCTACGCTGACCGTATGGGGGGGGACATCGCCGAGGTAAATCTCTTGAACCAGTACATCGGGGTGAGTTTTCCCCATGCGATCCCTGAGCTGAAGATCTTCCCCTGGGTCCTGCGCGGTCTGGGAGCGCTGCTCGTCATCGCTGCTCTCGCGGGCGCCAGGGTCGGGCGCTGGATCGGGGCGGTGGGCGCCGCGGGGCTTCTGGCGATGGCCGCCGGAGGGATCTGGCGGATGAAACATTACCTGGTGGAGTTCGGCGCCAACCCGGATCCCGGCGCACCGCTGGTCGGGGTGAAACCGTTCATCACCCCCCTCTGGGGAACGATCAAGATCTATAACGTAACTGCCTACTCCATCTTCCATTGGGGAACGGTCGCGCTTGGAGCAGCCCTGGCGCTGACCGTCTGGGCCGTGTTCATGGGTTTCAGGGTGATCGACGGGAAGGCGGCAGCCATCCAGAAGCCCAACGCGGCGGCGGTCACCGGTCCCGCCGTGGCTATGGCTTCAGTCACCCGGCATCCGGCCCGAAACACGACCGGAAAGGCGTCTCCCGTCTCCCATCACCCGACGGTTCCAGCGGGCGGTAAGGGAAGAGGGGATTAGCTTGCGGGGCGGTTCCAGGCGGCTGTTCCTGGGAGGGGTTGCGGTGGCGCTCATCTTCAATGCCGGGGCGGTTTTCAGCGCATCTTCGTCGCGGTCCACTCCCGTCATCCCGGCAACAGACCGCAGCGCCGCACCTGGCGCTGGCATGCCACAGACCGGGACGCAACCGACCTTGACACCACCGACCGTGACAACACTGATCGGGACACCACTAACCGTGACACAATCGACCGGGACGGAACTGGTCGTAGACCTGGACGGGGGACCTGGTGTCTTTAAATCCATCAATGATGCGGTGAACGCGGCCCATGATGGAGCGGTCATCCGGGTCAGGCCCGGAGTATACCGGGAAAAGGTTGTCATTGACCACAGGTTGATCTTGATCGGTGAAAGGCGCGCCGGTGGGCAGGTTCCACCACCCGGCCACGACGGATCGGCCGTGATCAGCGGGGGCGGCGCGGGAGACGTGGTGATCGTCAAGGCCGACGGAGTAGTGATTACCGGGCTGGTGATCACCGGCAGCGGATCACGCCTGGAGAACAATGATGCCGGGATCAAGGTGCAGTCCAGGGGCAGCATCATTGAAGGCAACCTCCTGGAGAACAATGCCTTCGGCATCTACCTGGAGGCCGGGGGCTCCAATACCGTCAAGGGCAACCGGATCCGAGGGCAGTCCCATCTGGAACGTTCTCAACGCG
>JACPQU010000177.1 GCA_016190305.1 Bacillota bacterium | reverse complement strand
TTGATCTTCCACGAGCCTTTCGGGGCGGCGCAGCGCCCGCCCCGCTTGGTGGAGACCGAGTTCTTCGGAGTCCAGGTTCAGGTCGAACTCATCTCCCCCGAGGAAGGACGGCTGGCCAGGGTGCTCAGCACCGATCCCCAGGTCTTCCTGGACCCCCGGTTCCAGCCGGGAAGAGCCCTCAACATTCGCTGGGAGCCGGTGGATATTGATCGGCCGGCGCCCCCCCGCCGGCAAGACGGGCGCCCGGTTCTGGAGTCCGGTTCTTCCGGCATAGGGTAAGCCGGTAAGGCAGCCGGTCTCACGGAGGGGAAGGTGAGGGTCGGGTGCGGCACATCCCACTTTCCCTTGCAGCGGCCCTCGCCGGTCTGGGCCTGATCCTGTGGGGAATCCGGATCCTCAACACCATCCTGGGACGAAGGACCAGCCGCCGGTTCAACATCCTTGCCCGCCTGACCCAAAATCCAGTCCGATCATTCCTGACGGGTCTCGGAGCCACGACGCTGTTACAAAGCAGCAGCTTGGTTACGGTCCTGGCCGTAGCTCTGGCCAATGCCGGGCTGACCGGACTGCGGTCGTCCATCGGGGTGGTGCTGGGAGCCAATCTCGGGACGACGGCCACTGCCCAGCTTGCCGGCTTGAAAATTTCGAGTGTTGGCGTCCCCATCCTGGCCCTCGGTTCCGTCTGCCGGATTCTGGGCCGGCGGACTCGAAGAGAAGCTGAAGGCTATGCACTCGTACGATCGGGCTCCCTGATGATCGGCATGGGTCTGTTGATGACCGGTTTCCTTGTTCTTGACGTGGGTGCATCCCTGGCGGGGCCGGCCTTCCGAAAGCTTCTGGCCGAGTCTCTTGGAGCCCGTGGGTCCTGGGGGTGGTTCGCCGCGGGGACGGTCTTCACTGCGGTGGTACAGAGCAGCAGCGTGATCACCGTCGTCCTGGTTTCCATGGCCTCCACGGGTTTGATCGCGGCCGGGCAGGCCTTGCCCCTGATGCTGGGGGCAAACGTGGGTACCTGCGTCACCGCCCTGGCGGCCTCCGCCGCCGGAGGCCCGGCCGGCAAACGGGTGGCCGCCGCCAACCTTGTTGTGAACCTGGCGGGAGCGCTGCCGGTGATGGCAGTCCTGCCGTGGTTTGAATCGATCGTTACGATCCTCTCCGATGATCCTGGGCGCCGGGTGGCTCATGCCCACACCCTGTTCAACCTTTTCACCGCGGTTATGTTTCTCCCCTTGGCTGGAGTCCTGGCGCGGATCCTCACCCTGGCCGTCCCCGGGACGTCCGCCGCCTCGGCGGGCGCTGCCAGGCGGGGGTGGGTTTCCCGGCAAGGATAGACCGGCCGGGATAAAAAAATTGCTGATTTTTTAAAAGAAATAGCCGTGTGTTGAATGAAATAGCTTGTTGAGGCGATTGTATTAACCCAGCGGTCCAGGGGGGAGTCATTTTTGACCTGGTTGGAGGGCATCATCCTCGGTCTGTTTCAGGGATTGACCGAGTTCCTTCCCGTATCGAGTTCGGGGCACCTCGTCATCGGGCAGGCCCTCCTGGGCATCCAGGCTCCGGGCGTGATCTTCGAGGTGCTGGTTCACCTGGCGACGACCTTGTCGATCATCGTGGTCTTCCGCCGGGACCTCTCCGAGCTTTTCGGCGCCGTTTTCGGCCGCGGCGCGCGCACCGACCCCTCGCGGATACGGGGGCGCCGTCTGCTGGTTCTCATCATCGTCGGCTCGATTCCGACCGCGGCGATCGGGCTGCTCCTGGAGCCGTTGTTTCTCTCCCTTTTCGAGTCCACCTGGGCCGTGGGATGGCTGCTTCTCGTCACCGGCCTGGTGCTCTGGCTGGCCGACCGTCTTCCTGCCGGCCGAAAACCCCTGGAGGACGCCTCCCTGGCGGACGCTCTCTTCGTAGGCGTGGCCCAGGGCCTGGCAATCGCCCCCGGCCTTTCCCGCTCCGGCCTGACGGTCGCCGGGACGCTGGCCAGAGGAATCCGGCCTGAAGACGCCGCCCGCTTCTCTTTCCTGCTGGCTCTTCCGGCCGTTCTGGGTGCCAACCTACTGGAATTCTCCCGTTTGCTTGATTCCCCTCCGGGGCCGGACGCCTTCACCGTCGCCCCGTTCCTGGCGGCGATGCTGGTGGCCTTCCTTTCAGGGGTCTGGGCCATCCGGACCTTCCTGGGAGCAATCCGCCGCCGCAGGCTGGCGGTATTCTCCTACTATACCTGGGTGGTCGGGCTTTCGGTACTTTTCTGGGAGGGATTGGCGAGCCTGCTGTAGAAAACGGACCCATTCACCCGGGATTAGACCTGGGCTATGGGTGGTCTGGAAATGTGGGAGTTCCTGGGCGATTTCAAAGAGGAAATCCGACGCGAGGTCCTGGGGATTGCTCTGCTTGCGGCCGCCGCCCTGCTGGCGGCCGGTCTATATTCAGAAGCCGCCGGGGTGGCCGGGGAGTTCATCAAGCGGATTTCCAGCACCCTTTCCGGCAGGGCTGCATGGGCTCTGCCCCTGTCTTTTGCCGCGCTCGGGATCAGCGTCCTGATCCAGCGTGACCGGACCCTTTTCGCCAGGCGTCTCACCGGGCTCCTTTCCCTCTTTCTGATCTTGGTGGTTTATCTCCACAGGCCTCTGCCTCCCGACGCCTCCTTTTTCCTTGGAGTCCAGGGAGAGGGTGGGGGGATCCTGGGCGCAGCCCTCTCCCGCGGTTTCAGCTTGGCCCTTGGCGCCGTGGGAACCAGCGTGGTTCTCGTCGCCTGGGGTCTGGTAGCCGTGAGCCTGGTGACGGGGCTCTCCTTGCAGAGCATAGGGGCCGGTATGACCAAGCGCCTCTGGTTCATCGCCCGGGCGGTGTGGAACGGGATGGTTTCCTTCGTCACCGAGTCGGCCGGGTCGAGGGCGGAAGTGGTTATGGAAGAAGAGACGGTACCGCGGGCCCGGGCAACGGAACCCCTGCCGACGGAAGATTCCTCGCTTGACGAGGTTCCATTTCGTAACCGGCGGTCCGAACCGGGGGGCAGGGGGGACGAGAGACCTGCCTCTGCCTCCAGGGTCCGTGACCCGGAAAGGGCCGGTGTCAGAGACGGGCGCCCGCCGGTGGTGGAGGACCTGACGTTGCCGGACCAGGCCCCGGCCGCAACCCGAATCCATCGCCAGAGCAAGGATGACTTCCGGCTTCCCCCTCTGGCCATCCTTCAGAGGCCGCCCAGAGCGCCTTCCAGAGCGGACAAGGATCTGGCCGATAACGGGAAACTTCTGGAGGAGACCCTTGAAAGTTTCGGCGTCCGCGCCAAGGTGGTGCGGATTTCCCGCGGTCCGACCATCACCCGTTACGAAATTCAGCCCGCGCCGGGCGTTAAGGTCAGCCGGATTTTGAACCTCTCGGACGATATCGCCCTGAACATGGCCGCGGCCGACGTCCGGATCGAGGCTCCCATCCCGGGGAAGGCGGCCCTGGGGATCGAGGTGCCCAATCGGGTGGTTTCGACCGTCTTTCTGCGGGAGGTTCTGGAGACCCAGGAGTTTGAGGAATCACAGTCCAGGCTCACCGTGGGGCTCGGCAAGGATATCGCCGGCCAGGTGGTGATGGCCGACCTGGCCAAGATGCCGCACCTGCTCATCGCCGGGACCACCGGTTCGGGAAAGAGCGTCTGCTTGAACGTGATCGTGGCGAGCATCATCTTCAAGGCCTCTCCCGACGAGGTCAAGTTCCTGATGATCGATCCCAAGGTGGTGGAGTTGAACACCTACAACGGGATCCCACATTTGATCGCCCCGGTCGTCACCGAGCCCAAGAAGGCCGCCGGGGCGCTGCGCTGGGTCCTCCGGGAGATGCAGCAGCGCTACGAACTCTTCGCCGGGGCCGGGGTCAAGGATATCATGACGTACAACAAGCTCATCTCGCGGCGGGGGGACGCCGGACTTCCCTTGATCGTGGTGATCATCGACGAGCTGGCGGATCTCATGATGGTGGCCGCCCATGAGGTCGAGGATTACATCAGCCGCCTGGCTCATATGGCCAGGGCCGCCGGGATCCACCTGGTGATCGGCACCCAGCGCCCGTCGGTGGACGTGATCACCGGGGTGATCAAGGCGAACATTCCCTCCCGGGTTTCGTTCGCGGTGTCCTCTCAGACCGACTCCCGCACCATCCTGGACAGCGTGGGGGCGGAAAAGCTCCTCGGAAAAGGCGATATGCTGTACTATCCCTGGGGGGCCCCCAAGCCGATCCGGATGCAAGGGGCTTTCATCTCGGATCGAGAGGTCGATGAGCTGGTCCTCTATGTCAAGAACCAGGCGGAGCCCGAATATCGGGAGGTGATGGGCGGAGAAGATGAGCCGTCCTCGCCCCAGGGTGACGAGGACGTGCTGTTCTGGGACGCCCTCAGCCTGGTGGTCCATACCGGTCAGGCTTCGGTCTCTCTCCTGCAGCGCCGTTTCCGGGTGGGTTATACCCGGGCCGCGCGCCTGATCGACCAGATGGAGGAGCGTGGATTTGTGGGGGGCTACGAGGGGAGCAAACCGCGGCAGGTGCTCTTAGGGAAGGAGCAGTGGAAACAGCTCGCCGGGACGAGGGGAGACAAGGGAGGCCCTGTCGGCCCTCCGGCGCGATCCTTGTGAAGGTTCACCTCCGAATACAAGGGTAAGAATTACGGCAACGGCCTCTTTTGTTGGATGCTCGGATCACCCCTGCATAGGGGGGATGACTTCGAATACAATATAGGTACCCGGCGCACGTCAATTCGACCTTTCGTCAGTCGGGAGGAAGGTCCGCGTGAACGAAATCGGTGAGGACCTAAAGGCTGCTCGTTTGGGAAAGAACCTGAGCCTGGACCAGGTTCAGCAGGCAACCAAGATCCGCATCAAGTACCTGCAGGCTATCGAGGACGGGGAGTTCGTCCAGATCCCAGGTGAGATCTACCTCCGCGGGTTCCTGCGTTCTTTCGCCGAAGCCGTCGGCCTGGACGGGAAGGAACTCTTGCAACGTTACAGTCAGGATTCCCGGCAGCCGGAAGAACCCCGCGAACCCGTTTGGAGTCTCCCCGGGTGGACCGGGCGCAAGCGTGCGGCCCGGAGGTCCCGGCTGCTGACGGGGTTGCTGGGCATCATCGCCCTGCTCGCGCTGGCCTGGGTGATCCTGGCGCGGCTGGGATTCGAGGTTCCGTTGGATCTGTTGGGGGGGGAGAAGCCCCAAGGTACCCCTCCGGCTGCTTCCGGCCCGGCGTCCCAGTCTCCCGCCGGATCCATCGAACCGGGAAGCGGAAAGACTTCCGGGACCGCGGGTACGGGCAGCCAATCCCCCGCAGCCGGGCCGGGTACCGGGGGGGATAAGGCGGCAGCGGGGGGTGGCAATGTTCCCGGTGGGGCGGGGCAACCACCACCGGCTCCGGGGGATCCTTCCTCCGCTCCCGATCTGGTCCTGGAGGTCGATTCCAAGGAGTTGACCCGCTACCGGGTTCGCGGCGACCGGATCGTATTCTACACGCTGATCCGCAAGGTGCATGCCAACTCCGTGGACAATCGCAGCTGGTTCAAGGTCAGCGCGGACGGGGTGGACGTGTTTGAGGGTACGCTTGATGAGGGGCAGTCGGCCACCTGGGAAGCCAAGAAAGAGCTCAAGCTCCGGATTGGCTACCCCAAGGTAACCGAGTTCATTGTCAACGGGAGAAGCCTGGGGATTCCCGGCGGGGATGTCCGGAACTTCGAGTACATCCTTAAGCAGGAGAACAGCGGATGAAACCGGTTAACGAGTTAAACGCCTGATCCGGTGGAAACGGATAAATCGGTTTAACGGCTGAACCGGTGGAAACGGCCTCGGATCCCCGCGCCGGCCCGTTGGACACAGAGCCCGGACACCGCCTCAATCCTTGATTTTTGCATTATACTGGTACTCAGGGGGTTCAGCGACGGCCGAACCTCTCCGGCGTGAGGTCCTTGTCAAGGGAGTCCCTCATGAAGGCCAAGACATCGACCAGGGCCAAGACATCGATCAGGGCGAGGCCGTGGATCAGGGCGGGTTCATCACCCGTGCCGGATGTTTCAGGCGCTGTTCAGTAGGAGGCATATCGAAAGGTATCCATGAAACCCGAGCCCATCTATGTCGGCATCGACGTCGGCTCCGCCAGCGTGAACATCGTGGGTGTGGATCCCGAGGGACTGGTGGCGGGACAGGCCGTCTACGTCAGGATCGCCGATCATGACAGCCCTGTGACCGCCCTGAAAGAGGGGTTCCGCCTCTTTCTCTCTTCCCTCGGAGATGATTCCGAGGTGTCCGGGATCGGCACCACCGGCAGCGGGCGGGAGTTGAACCGGCATATCGTCGGCGGGGATCTTACCAGGACGGAGATTTTCGCCCACGCCGTCGGGATCGTTCATCTGGCGGGGATGGGTCTCGTTCGGAACACCGCTTCCGAGATCATCACTCAGGCCGGGACGATCATTGAGATCGGGGGACAGGACTCCAAGGTCATCGTCTTCGACGAGCATGGCATCCCTTGTTATTTCAACATGAACTCCATCTGCTCGGCGGGGACGGGGGAGTTCCTGCAGCAACTGGCGGACGAGGCGGGGATCCCCATCGAGGAGTTCGGCCCGATGGCGCTCCGGGCGGAGATGCCCGCGCGCATCGATGCCACCTGCACCGTCTTCTCCAAGCGGGACTTTCGTCACCTTACCCAGAAGGGGGTGCCGTTGCCCGATCGGCTGGCGGGGATCTGCCAGGCGATGGTCAACAACTATTACCTGAACGTGGTCGGCTCCTACATCCTCAGGACCCCGGTGATCTTTCAAGGAGGGGTTGCCTCCAACGTCGGGGTTGTCCGGGCTTTCGAGTCCCGGCTGGGGATGCCGGTGATCGTTCCGCCTTACCACAAGGTGATGGGAGCCCTCGGGATGGCGGTCGTGGTACGGGACCACTGCCTGGGCCGGGAGTCCTTTGC
Organism: Bacillota bacterium; assembly: GCA_016190305.1. Lineage (GTDB taxonomy): Bacteria > Bacillota > JACPQU01 > JACPQU01 > JACPQU01 > JACPQU01. The sequence goes on along the minus strand of JACPQU010000177.1, from coordinate 15,477 downwards.
CACTTCTTTCAAAGAGGATTTCTTTGAGCGCGACTACCAGAGCAGGGTCCGGTACTGTCACGGCTGCCGGAACGCCTGCGAGGTGACCCAGCCGCTGGAGATCGAATCCGGCGGAGGGGTCAGCGTGCTGGACAACCTTGGCGGGCGCTGCGAGCGCTGCCACGATCCGGGCAATGTCCGAGAGGAGCCCCAGGGGCTGGAAAAGGCGGGGATGCTGGTGCACCGGGCCGCCGGAGAGCGTGGGTTCGACGTCCTCTCCCCGGGGCCGGGGGCCTGCCGGGACGGTGACGGGGTCTTTTTCGCTGGGATCGACGGGGGATCCCGCGGAACCAAGTATGCCCTGGTCCGTTCTCATGGCGGGGGCGGCAGCGGCGGCAGCGCCAGCGGCGCGAGACTGGAAATCGTCGATGTGGGGACGGTGGACACCGCGGGGGACGCGGTGGCGGCCGTCCGGTCCGCGGTCCGCAGTATTGGGGAAGTGCTGCCGGCGGGAGCGGTGCTGGGAGGGATCGGGACCACCGGGAGCGCCGGGGAACTGGCCCGCGACATGATCACCACCCGGGTCGACGAGTGTTCCGACTACCGCAGCACCGAGATCATCGCCCACTACGCGTGGGCCGCGCACCTGTTTCCCGAGGTGCGCACGGTGATGGACATCGGGGGGAATGACTCCAAGATCATTGTGGTCAAGGACGGCGGATTGGACTTCGCCATGAACGACAAGTGCGCGGCCGGAACCGGTTCTTTTATCGAAGCCGTGGCCAGGCGCTTTGATGTGCCCCTGGAAGGGTTCGCGGCTCGTGCCCTTTCTTCCGTCAACCCCGCCCGGGTGGCGGGACGCTGCGCCGTCTTCGGTGAGTCAGATCTGATCCACAAGGCCAGGGTGGGTTTCCCCGTCGAGGATCTCCTGATGGGCCTCTGCTTCGCCATCAGCAGGACTTACCTCTCGGACGTGGCCAAGGGGAAACCTCTCCGGGCGCCCATCGTGGCCCAGGGCGGCACCTTCCTGAACGAGGGGGTCCGCGAGGCTTTCCGACGCACTCTCGGCCTGGGAGAGGATGAATTCGTCGTGCACCAGGATCCCCGGTTCGTGGTCGGGGCGGGGGCGCTGGGAGCGGCCCTGCTGGCCCGCACCAGGTTCCAGCAGGGGTATGACTCCCATTTCAAGGGATTCGGCGCAGTTGCCGGAAACGGCTACCAAACGGTTTCGACGACCTGCAACGTCTGTCCCAAGCGCTGCCGCGGGGTGGTGGCGCTGCTTGAAAACGGGCAACCTATCGCCGGGTACAGGTCCATCGACTGCGACTTCGGCCTCTTCGACGGGTTGATCGCCGGCCTGGAAGAGCGACAAACGGTTCAGGCCATCCTGGAAACGGCGGCCTAGGCGGAGGGATGGAAATGCCCGTCCCTAAGCAGGGGGACCACGTCAAAATCGGCATGGCCACCGCCTTCACCGTCCACTACCGCTCGGTGAAGGTCCTGAGGCGTTTCCTTCAGAACTGCGGGTTCAAGCTGGTCCGCAGCCCCCGTACCACGCCGGAGATCCTGGCGGGGGGGACCACCCTGACCAGCGCAGACTTCTGCATCCCGGTCCGCACCTTCGTCGGCCACGTGGACTGGCTGGTGCGGAACCACCCGGACCTGGATTTCCTGATCCTGCCCAATGTCTGCGGCGAGATCAAGGGGGCCAAGACCTGCTCCAAGTACCGGGACGCGGGGGGAATCGCCCTGCGGTCGGTGGGCAACACCGTGGGGTACCTGGCGGGCAGAACCTCTCCCCGCTTGAGGGAGCGCCTGCGGGCCCTGGTCGGGGAACCCGCTATGGACCAGATCATGGAGGTAAGCCGGGGGATCCCCCGGCTCCTGCAGCCGTCGATCCGCTCCCTGGACAAGGATCACCTTAGAAACACCTGCTTCCGGGTTTACGCCGACGTGATGGGTCTGGGCCGTCTGACCGGCGCCCTCCAATACCTGGTTCCCCGCCCGTTGCGGGGCAAGTGGGCCCCCCATTTCACCCGGGTGCAGGAGGCCTTCGACGCGGCCTATAACGAGGTGATGGGCCGGGAGCCGGCGGTTTTCGGAAGGATATTCCGGGACGCGGGCAAGCCCCGCGTGGCCCTGATCGGACGCGAGTATCTCCTGGAGGATCCCTTGCTCAGTTCCGACCTTAAAAGCTTCCTGCGCAGGGCCGGGGCGGAGGTGCTCACCCCCTGGGACGTTCCTTTCTCGGAGCTTCAGGACACCTACCGGCGGACGCCGGGTTTTTACGACACCCACCGTCTTTTTGAAGCCTTCATCGAATGGGCGGCGCCGCATGTGGACGGGTTCGTCCTGGGCGGGAGCTTTGGATGCCACCCCGACGCCTTCCAAATGGAGTTCTTCCTCGACCGGATCCGGGAAATGGGGATGCCCGCCTGGCTATTCAAGTATGACGAGACCACCGGTTCGGCCGGGTTTCAGACCAGGTACGAGACGGTGATGGGATTCCTGACGCGCCGCCGGGACCAGCGCCTGGCGGCCGGCACCGCGAATCTGGTCGCCCCGGACGAATCCGGGAGAGGGATGGCGCCTGCGGTTCCTATAGCCCTGTCCGGGCCGGAACGTTCGCCGAAACAGCTCAAACCGGCGATTATCTGGCCGCACATGAGTCCGATCGTGGACCTGGTCGTCGAGGAGATCTTTCACCAAGCTGGGCTGGGCGATTACCTGTTCCCGCCGCTCCCCCTTTCCGAGACCACCATCGAGCTGGGGGACCACAAGTACACCGAGTCCTGCTGTCCCTACGCCTTCTCCACCGGCAGCCTGCGGGAGAGTATTTCCGCCTTTATGGAGTCGCTGGTCCGGGAAGCGGCTGCGGACGGCCGGGAGGTGGAACCGCGGCGAATCCTGCTCCTCCAGGGAAGAGGGGAGGGGCCGTGCACCTACGGCTGGTACTCCATCGTCCAGGCCCGGGATCTGCCGGAAATGTTCAAGGACGAGCTTTCCCGCTGGGACCACACCCTGGAGATGGCCACCGTGGGGCTGTCCGGGATCGTCGATCTGATCCGCGAGCTGGCTCGCCTGGGGAACACGGGCAGCCTGCGGGGGATCGTCCGATACATCGAGGCCCTGGACAGCGGCCGGCTGCGCACCTGCGGCCCCGCTCAACGGACGGCCCTGACCGCCGGACTGGCCGCCTCCATCCGGAGCCTGAGCAGGACCGCCTGGGTCAAGCTGGACGCCGCCGAGGATCTGCGGCGACGGAGCCTGGTGCTGCGCGCCCACGAACTCCGCAGGGGGAACACGACCTCCGCCTACCGCCGCGCGCTGGAACTCCTCCGTCCTGCGCATACCGTATCCCGGATCCGGGCCGCTCATGCCGAGGGTCTGCGCCTGCTGGAGGCGGTGCCCCGGGACGGGAAGATCAAGCCGAGGGTCACGGTGGTAGGGGAGATCTACGTGGCGCTCAGTTCGTTCGCCAACCGGGGGACAGTGGAGAATATTCTGGGGGCCGAGGGGATCGAGATTGTCGAAGGGATCACCCTGGGCAAGTTCCTGCGGACCTCTCTGGCCGAGATGAAGCGCCGCTCCTACGTCAATAAGGGTTACCTCCGGCCGATCCTGGAATACCTCTCGCGGGACTTGAACATCTACCTCTTTGAGGAGCAGAAGCGGGGGAGGCTTGCTATGCCCTTCGCCACTCACGACGTGGGCGGGGAGGGGATCGTCTCGGTCGCGGAGGCCCGGAAGGGGATCGAGGAGGGAGCCCACGGGATCCTGCACATTTACCCCTTCAAGTGCATGCCCGAGGGGATCGCCAAGACCGCCCTCTCCGAGATGTGCGACCTCTACAGTGTCCGCTATCTGCCCATCTCGTTCGGCAAGGAGACCGAGGTGGAGCGCCTCAGGACCGAGCTGGCGACCTTCGCCGAACTGCTCCGGCTGGGCGTACGCAACCTCGGCGCGCACACCCCGGACCTTTACCGGGAACGCCTGAAGAAGGAGACCCTTCGGCGGCGGCGGCTGGGGGCCGTCCTGACGGGGATCCACGAGCGGGAGGCCGGCCGGACGAGGGCGCGCTGACAGAGCGGTATCCTGGTAACCAAAGACCCTCGCCGGTGCCGCTCCGGCATCTTCATGTGTATCATGCCGGTCACACCCGGCAGGAGGTCCCAACATGAAAACTTCCATTATGCGATTGATTCTATCGGCGGCCGTCCTGGCCCTGGCCGGCTCCGTTCTGTCCGGTTGCGGCGGCATAATCACGCCGAAGCCCAAGGAACCCAACGGCCCATCCGAGACTCCTCCGCCCCGTGCGTCGCCTGGCCTGCCCCCCGCTGTTCAACAAGCCGGGTTGACCGTGGAAGAGTACCCCATCGTTGAGGACGGCATAGACAAGCCTACCCGCTTTGAGTTCCTGGATCGGGTCGACCCGCAGATCAGGGAGAAGCGCAAGACCATCCGGGAGGCTTGGTTCCGGCCTGATGTGGCCGGCATGAACGGGACCCTCGAGCGGTTCGGCTACCAGTTGCGGATTCAGGATCAACCCGGTGCTCCGGCACCCACACCGGGGATCTACAGCCTTTACAAGGGCGACATCCTGGTCCTGAGTGGAATCCGGAGCGATGACCTGAGTTCGGTCTTCGTCAACGCCTCCGGGACCGATTGGTTTTTCCTTGCTTTGACGCATGAGAAAGGGGCTGTCATGTTCCGCTCCGGCGCGGTTCTCCCCTGGGATATCGGTGAGCACCTGTATGCACCGCCCATCTACATGGGGGATGACCTGCTCTGGGTTGAGCCCCTGGATGGTTTCCGCGGTTATCGGGTGGTAAAGGAGGGCCAGACGCTCTACCAGGGCGGCATGCCCGCACCGATGGTTGATCCGGCGTTCAAGCGGCTGGGCGCCTGGGACGGCCACTGGGCCGTAGAAGTGGCCGGGGATGTGATTGTGGACGGAGCGAGCCTTAGCACGGACAATGGTTACGATGAAGTCTTCCACTGGCGGTTGATCAAGGGCAGGCCGTTTTACTTCTACGCTCAGGGTGGCAAGGTTCACCTCCGGTATGACGGCCGGATCCTGGACCAGACTTACGATGAGGTGATTCACTACCGCTGTTGTGAGCCGGCCGTGTTCAACCCGGGTGCCAATGATCGCATGGTCTGGTTCTGGGCCCGCAGGGGGGAGATGTGGCACTACGTGGAGGCGGGCATCTACGACTGATCCGCAGGGGGGTCACCCAGGAAGGTAACGAAACCGCCGGCGGGGAAGTCCCGGGGCTGGAAAAAGCGATCCGTATGTCGTGATATCGGCAGAACAAACGTTCGTTAATCACGTAATCGTTGGTTGCACCGAACAATACCCGCCGACTGAAAAGTACCGATCTCCGGGGGTGTAAACCGGTTGGGGAGAGAGCGGATCCGTAAGGCGGTAATTCCCGCCGCGGGGTTCGGAACCAGGATGCTGCCGGCCACCAAGGCCCAGCCCAAGGAGATGCTGCCCCTCGTCGACAAGCCCGCCATCCAGTACGTTGTCGAGGAAGCGGTGAATGCCGGCCTGGAAGAGATCTGTATCATCATCGGAAAGGGGAAGGGCTCCATCGAGGAGCACTTCGCCCCCTCCCCGGACCTGGAGCGTTTTCTCCTGGAAAAGGGGAAGGAGGACCTGCTCCGGGAAGTTCGGCGCGTGTCGGAGCTCGCCCGGATTCGCTTCCTGCTCCAGCCTGAGCCCCGCGGGCTCGGCGACGCCGTCCTTCAAGCCCGATCCTTCGTCGGGGATGAGCCCTTCGCGGTGCTCCTGGGGGATGATATCCTCGTCGGGCCGGTTCCCCCGATGACCGAGGTAATCCGGGCAGCCCGGGAGAGGGGCGGTTCGGCCGTCCTTCTGCAGCGGGTTCCCCGGGAGGAGACGGTACGCTACGGTATCGTGGCCGGAACCGAGGCGGTCCCAGGACTCTATCACTTGACCAGGCTGGTGGAAAAACCATCCCCCGAAACCGCTCCCTCGGACCTGGCGATCATCGGGAGATATGTCCTCCAGCCGGAGGTCTTCGAGTTGCTGGAGGAGGTCAAGGGAGACCGGTCCGGCGAGATCCAGTTGACGCCGGCCCTGGAAGGACTGGCCCGTAACCGGGACGTGTGGGGGGTTCTTCTAAATGGCCGGCGGATGGACTCGGGCACCAAGCTGGGCTACCTGAAGGCGACCGTCGAGCTGGCCTTGGGCCGGGAAGACTTGGGGTCCGAGTTCGCCGATTACCTGGGAGAGATCCTGAAGGAATACCGGCGGGGAGGTTTTGAACCGTCTTGAGTGACGGGGCCCATCGGCCGGCGGCGGTGGCGCTGGTCTCCCTCGGCTGCCCGAAGAACCTGGTAGACTCCGAGGTCATGCTGGGGGCGCTCCAGGAGGCCGGCCACCGGCTGGTCGCCGACCCCCGCGAGGCCGAGGCCGTGATCGTCAACACGTGCGCCTTCATCGACACCGCCCGGGAGGAGTCGGTGGACACCATCCTGGCGCTGGCCGAACTGAAGCGGACGGGTCGCTGCCGGGTGCTGGCCGTGGCGGGCTGCCTGAGCCAGCGTTACCGGGAGCAGCTCTTCCGTGAACTCCCGGAAGTCGATCTTTTCGTGGGCACCGGCGAGTTCTCCAGGCTCCCGGAACTGCTGGCATCGGCTCTTACGCGTACTTCCGCTGATGATCTCAGTGGGGAACCGGTGCCAGAACTGCAGGTGAGCGGGGCCGGGCAACGGGCCGGCCGTTCGATTCCCGGGACCGGGGGCATGGTGAAACGGGCCCTCCGGCGCGCCCAAGAGAACGGCCGGGTGATAGCCGTCGGAGATCCGGCCTTGCATTCGTACCCCGCGGGCCTGACCAACCGGGTCCTGCTGACCCCCTCTTACAGCGCTTACCTGAAGATCGCCGAAGGGTGCGATCACACCTGCACCTTCTGCGTGATCCCGGGTATCCGCGGCCCCTATCGAAGCCGCCCGCCGGCGGAGCTGATCGCCGAAGCGGAAGGCCTCGCGGAGCGGGGGGTGCGGGAACTGATCCTTGTGGCCCAGGACACCACCCGCTACGGAAGCGATCTTCCCGGGCGGCCACGTCTCGCTCATCTCCTGCGAGGGCTTTCGGCGATCGACGGCCTGGCGTGGATCCGTTTCCTGTATGCCTTTCCGGGGCGGGTGGACGATGAGCTTCTCTCGGTGATGGCCGAGACCAAGAAGGTCTGCCGGTACCTTGATCTGCCCCTGCAGCACGCCGACCCGGAGATCCTCCGTCTGATGGGCCGTGGAGGGAGCGGGGAGAGCTTTCTCCTGCTCTTGGAACGGATCCGGGCGGCCGTCCCGGGGATCGCCGTGCGGAGCTCCTTCATCGTGGGATTTCCCGGGGAAAAGCAAACACATTTTCGAAACCTCTTGGCGTTTCTCGCTGAAGCGAAGCTGGACCGGGTCGGGGTGTTCGCCTATTCCAGGGAAGAGGGATCCCCGGCCGCCGCTCTGCCGGAACAGGTTCCGCAGCGGGTCAAGGAGGCCCGGTGCGCACGCCTGATGGAGCGCCAGGCCGGGATCTCCGCCGGGCTCAACCAGGCCTTCATCGGCCGGACGGTGGAGGCCCTGGTAGAGGGGCCGGCGCCGGAGCGGCCCGGCTGGATGATGGCAAGAACCGAGCGGGATGCCCCGGAAATCGACGGGGTGATCTACCTGCGGCCGCCGGCGGAAAGGGAGCGGGGAGGCGAAGGAGAGCAAGGTGATCGTGGAGGAGGTGGGGAGAACCCGCCTCTCATCGGGCACCTGGTAACGGCCCTGGTCGAGGAGTCGGATGTTCATGATCTGAGCGGGACCGTCGTGGACGCCCGGAAGATCAGCCGCGCTGGTGCGCAGGCGCCCACGCGGGTTATCGAACGAGTCACCGAGCGGGACGCTGAAAAAGCCCCCGCGGAGACCCCCCTACGGGCTCCCGCAGAGGTCCCTGGATCATGAAACACCCGTGGGCCCGTGGAGGTGCCCGCCGGGGGGCCGGCAAAGGGGCCGGCCGCGAGGCCCGGCAAAGATTCAGCAGAAAAGCCGGCCTCGCCGTCCTGATCGGCTTGCTCCTTGTCGGGATCGGGGTCGCGGCCTGGCTGCAGACCACGTCAGGGGGGCGGCCCGGGACTCCCGGCTTCCCGGTGTCCCCGGTTCCTTCTCCTGCTGTTCCCCCTTCGCATCAAGACCAGTCCGGTACCCAGGGCCGCTCTCCGACGGCCCAATCTCCTTCCACATCGCCGCCGGCCGGCTTCGGTCTGGAGCAATGGGCCGGCGGTCTGAGGCAGCCCCTTTACCTGACCCATGCCCCGGATGATTCGGACCGGGTCTTCATCGTCCAGCAGGGGGGAAAGGTTATGGTCCGGCAGGGCGGGGAGCTCCAGAAAGAGCCTTTCGCCGATCTCAGCTCCCTGATCACCACCCGTAATGCCGAGCAGGGCTTGTTGAGCATCGCCTTCCATCCCCGCTTCAGTGACAACGATCAGGTCTTTGCGAGCTACACCGACCGTAACGGCGATTCGGTCCTCGCCCGGTACCGGGCGGAGCCGGTTCAGTCCGGGGGGTCAGGCTCCCGCCGCTTAGATCCGGAAACCGCGGAGATCATCCTTGCCGTGCAACAGCCTTATGGAAATCACAACGGAGGGCTGGCCAAGTTCGGGCCGGACGGATACCTTTATTTCGGCTTGGGGGACGGCGGTTCGGCGGGGGATCCGCGCGGTAACGGGCAGAATCCGAAAACCTTGCTCGGATCCCTCCTGCGGCTGGATGTGAACGTCGCACGAGGCTACGCTATTCCTCCGGACAACCCCTTCACGGGGGGTCCGGAGAAGCGGGAGATCTGGGCCTACGGACTGCGAAACCCGTGGCGGTTCAGCTTCGACCGCCTGACCGGCGATCTCTACATCGCCGATGTGGGACAGGACAACCGGGAAGAGGTCGACTTCCAGCCCGCCGGGGCTCCCGGGGGCCGGAATTACGGCTGGAACGTGTGGGAGGGGACCTTCCGCCACCGGCCGGGCCTTGAGCCTGCTTCCGAGGTGATTTTCCCGGTCGCCGAGTATCCGACGCGGCCCGAGGGCTGCGCCGTCACCGGAGGCTACGTTTACCGCGGGGAAGCGGTGCCTGCCCTTCGCGGCCTGTACCTTTACGGGGATTTCTGCACCGGAACCATCTGGGGCATGCGGCAGGCCGGTGGTGCGTGGCGCACCTCGGTGCTGCTGAAGACGGAGATGAACATCGCCTCCTTCGGCGAAGACGAGGACGGAGAACTGTACGTGGTGGACTACCGGGGAGCGGTCTACCGTTTCGTCCCGGGAGCAAAGCGGGTGCCGGAAACACTGGCGCCCCCATCTTGAAGACTTGACCTCCCGGCTGTTTGCTGTCCTATCCGATCGCTTCCCCACGCGCCCATCGTTCGCCGTCCTGAAAGCTTGACGTCTCGTTTTCGATTCCGTTCCCCGGTTTCCAACCATGTGTGCCAACCGAAACCAGTAAAGCCGGCATTGCTTTGGGTTTCAAGAATGAAGAGGCCCATGCTATAATGGTTCGCAGTAGATTATGTTAACGTTTAACCATGCTTTAATTTGGTCAAACATTTACGATATTATCGCTGTATGTACCCGTTATTGCAACGCTATTAATTAACGAAAGCTACCAATATCTAACCTGCCATACATATTTATGTCAAGGTGCTTTGTGAGGCTCAGGTTCCTTGTAGTGCCCAAGTTCCCGGCAGTGCCCAGGTTTCTGCCGGTGCTCAGCCCACGATCGGCCCCTCTCGGCGGCCGGCGCCTTTCGGGTGGTTGTCGCCGCCCCAGCGGCTTTGCCGTCCTGGCGGTTCCGCTGCGCAGCAGTTGCAACATCACCCAAACACCGCCGGGAGAGACTGTTTTCGGAGGTCGAGCCTTGTTTCTCAAAGGTTTTCGGTGGCCCATAGCCCTAATTGTCACTGTCCTTTCCGTCGGGGTCCTCTTCGCGGTCCAGGGGACCGGGGGATGGCTGATGCGCGGCGGGCTGGAGGATAAACTGAAGACGGACCCGGCGGTGGATTCCGTCAAGATCGATTACGGGAGTCAAGGTAAAGTCGTGGTTAGCGCCAGGCTGTCCCCGGTGGACGACCTCTCCCAAGCCTACCAGAGGCTCGACCGAACCCTGGCGGATTCCCTCGGGGATGGAGCCTATCTCCTTAAGGTTGAAGACCGGCGCGGCCCTGCGGTGGAGACAGTGTATGAGGAGATCCATTACGCCCTTTACGAGGGGATGTCCACCGGGCGCTACGACGCCATGCACCGGCGGATCAACGAACTGGTCGAGCCCAAGCGGCTGGATCAGTGGCGCGTGACCGTCGACCAGCGGCACGTCTTCGTTCAGCTCCGCGAGGGGCGGAACTACCTTTACGAGATCCTGGAGCGTCCTCGCCCGGGTCCGGATGGATCGACCTCTCCGGTGAGCGAGGCCGGCATAGGGAGGCTGGGGCAATGAGCGACCTGGAAAAAAGGGATTCCCGCCAGGGTCTGGCCGCCTCCCCCGATCGGGAGCAGACGGCGGAGGGATCCCGGCAGGAATCGGAACGTGGAGCCATCCCGAAACAAGGGGCCGCTCCGGAGCGGGGAACCCAGCCTGAACGGAGAGTCCGACCGGAACGGGGAGCCCCACTGGAACAGGAAGCCCGGCCGGAAGAAGAGGCTCGCCGGAACCGGTGGTGCGGTAACCGGTTCGGCCGCCGTCTGCATCATTTTCGCCGGCTTCTTCAACTCTCGCGGCTTATTCAGAAAGGGATCCTCGGCAATAAGGCCCCAAACGCCGGACTGCGCTCCTTGCTCCCCGAAATCATTTCGGGGGTCGGAGCGGCTCTCCTGGTCTATGCCCTTTACCGGGGCGTAAACCTGATCCCTCTGCTTTTCTTCGGCGGGGCCGCCTACGCCCTGTTGTACATGGTCCGGGGAGGACGGTTCGGAACCCGCCTGTCACCCGTCTCAGCGGTTCCGGTTCACCAGGGCAGCGGTTTCAGCTTCAACGACATCGGAGGGCAGGGGGCGGCCAAGCAGGAGCTGTGCGAGGCCCTGGACTTCATCAAGGACGCGGACCGGGTCGCCGGGCTGGGTATTCGCCCGTTGAAGGGGATCCTGCTCGCCGGTCCCCCGGGGACCGGGAAGACCCTCCTGGCCAAGGCCGCCGCCCAGTACACCGGTTCGGCCTTCTTCGCCGCTTCGGGCAGCGAGTTCGTGGAGGTCTACGCCGGGGTGGGCGCCCAGCGCGTGCGCCAGCTCTTCGATCGGGCCCGCACCGAGGCCGGCAAGAGCGGCCTCTCCTCCGCGGTCATCTTCATCGACGAGCTGGAGATCCTGGGCGGCGCCCGGGGGCGGCAGCTCAGTCATCTGGAGTACGATCAGACCCTCAACCAGTTGCTGGTGGAGATGGACGGCATTTCGACCGGTGACCAGGTTAAGATCCTCCTGATCGGGGCGACCAACCGCGCCGACATCCTTGACCGCGCCCTGCTCCGTCCCGGGCGTTTCGACCGGGTGGTCATGGTCGAGCTGCCGGACCGGGAGGCCAGGCTGGAGATCCTGCGGATCCATATCCGCAGCCGTCCCATCGACCCCGAGACCGACCTGGAGGGGATCGCCAGGGAGACGTATGGTTTCTCGGGGGCCCACCTGGAGAGCGTCTGCAACGAGGCGGCCATCCTGGCCTACCGCCAGGGGCACGACCGGATCCTCCAGGCCCATCTGGACGAGGCCATCGAAAAGGTGGCGATGGGGGAGAAAGTAGATCGCCGGCCGATCCGCGACGAGCTGAAGCGGGTGGCGATCCACGAACTGGGTCACGCCGTCATCGCCGAGGAGGTCCGGGAGGGTTCCGTGTCCTCCATCACTGTCTCCGGCCGCGGCACCGCCTTGGGCTACACCAGGCAGATCCCGGCGGATGATCTCTATCTCCGGACCCCCGATCTGATCGAGGAACAGATCCTGCTGCTCCTCGGGGGAGCGGCCGCCGAGGAGCTGGTCCTGGGCAGCCGGAGCACCGGATCCAGGGGCGACTTCACCGAGGCCGCCCGCCAGGCCAGGGAGCTGGTCCTGACCGGTATGTCCGGCCTGGGGATTGTCGACGAGGAGATCCTGTCCGATCCTATGCTCCATTCCGAGGTCCGGGGCATCCTGCAGCGGCTGGAGAAAGAAGCCAGCCGGATCCTTTCGGAGAAGAAGGACCTCCTGACCCGGGGCGCGGAGATCCTGCTGGAGCGGGAGAAACTGTCCGGGGAGGAGTTCAGAGAACTGCTGCTTGAGGCGACGGTTTGAATCAAACGTTTATACAATCAACCCTTGTCATGCAGTCAAATCGGGATTACCGTCCCCACTTCCTGTTCAATTCCCTAGAAATATCTTTCCCACGGATCCGCTAGGTTGAGTTAACCCTCTTGCAGATGGATTGGAATATGTATTGAAATATAAAATAACAAGGTTAATATACAGCGCCTCGCTCAACGATGCTCACCCTCCCAGCCCATTTCCCCCAGTAGAGCAGCGACGACGGTGCAGACGCCCGGGTACTTTACAAAAAACGGGGGGGTCAGCTTCAACCTGACCATCTCGATTCCCACCGGGTGGGAATCGAGATGGGTCTGGGTCTGGCCCGTCAACCAACCCGCTTCGTCCGCGCCGGCCAGGGCCCCAGAGATGGTTGTCGCAGGACCGGCGAACTACATTGGCTCATCGTGTCGGGGAAGGTGATTGAGTTCAATCACCTTCCCCCCGCAAATCAGACCTATCTGCCACCAATAGTTCCAAGGAACTAATTTGGGGAGTTGTTTCCCGGCTAAGCTGGTGAATTACGGTCAAGGGACACGAGCATAGAGGAATGAAAGAAAAGGCCGGCCTGAAAAATCAGGCCGGCTTCTCTACTAAAGGACTTAGCTCACGGGTAATGTAATTGTCATTTGACCTCATTACATCGATCTAATGCTCATTCTAATGCTCGTAGTTATTCCACCACGATCGTCCCGGTCATCCCTGGGTGCATCGGGCTGCACCAGGTGGCGCACATGAAGGGGAACGTCCCGGTCTGTTCCGGGGTGAACTCCAAGATAGTGGTCTTCCCCGGGTAGATCTCCGGAATGAACAGGCCCAGGTCGGGCGCCACCAGGGTGTGGACGACGTCCTCGCTCCGGGCGATGATCCGCACCGTCTCGCCCTTCTTCATCCGGATCTCGTTGGGCTTGAAGCCCCCGTCCTCCACCCGGTGGACGACCATATCGACGGTCGGCATCTGGGCCGGCCGGACCGTATCTTCATAATAGAAGGCCCCCACCGGCACGCCGATGGAAATGGCCAGCAGCACCAGGAGGACGATGATCTCCACAGGCACCGATACTTTCAAGCCGGTTTTCGCTTTCACCGCTTTCGCTGTCGCCATCATTTGGTCCCTCCCTCTTGCCTGGGCTGTCGAACCTGTACATCCACACTTCTGTCCGCGCTCATCCCTGTTGTCTCCCCCTAGCCCATGAACAGCCACGAAAGGACGATGGTCACCATGGCCAGGAACAGGATCACCGGGGTGACGCTCCGTCCCGCCGCTCTGGGGTTCGGGTACAGCTTCCGGCCGATCTTCACCGCGAAATCGATGGAGAAGAGGAGCCCGAGGATCAGGGTCGGGATCTGAAGATACGGGACGATCCCGGTCAGGAACGGCGTCCACGGGAAGTCAGCCGTGCCGAGCAGGTTCCAGCCCCATCCGAAGGGATCGGAGATGACCGGCAGGGCGTAGCTGATGTTCGGGAACAGGATGGCGAAGCTGAAAGCGATCCAGCCCATCAGGCCCATTGGCACCAGGGTATAGGAGTAATCCAGGTAGACCTTCTTGAAGCTCGGCAGCCCGGCTTCAGCGGCCGCCTCTGATCCGGCGGCATGTGCTCCGACCGCGGGCCGGCTGGTCGTCGCGGCGGCACCGAGTTTGGCGGCCAGCCAGGCGAAGGCCCCGTACAGCAGCGGGAAGCCTGCCAGGATGGCGCCGAAGAAGAGGACAGAGAAGATCCCGAAGGAACTCCAGGTCTTGATGTTGGCGGCATCCTTCAGGAATCCCCAAGGTCCGAGCATGATCGCCGAGTACAGGCCCGCGCAGCCTAGCATGATGAAGGCCTTCCAGCTCTCGTCCAGGCCCCGTTTCTTATCGACGAGCAGGTCGGTCCCCCACGGGCGGAGGTTGACCGCCATGTTGTTCAGGGAGCATGACCGCAGGCATTCGAAGCACATGCCGCAGTAGGTGTTCCGTTCCATATCGAAGGGGGCTTCCATCCAGGGGCAGCCGTAGCCTTCCTCGCTGCCCAGGAAGCACTCCTTGCGCTTGTGATCCTTGCAGACGGCGTTGTCCGACCGCCGGATCTCCAGGCTGGCGAAGTTGGAGTACAGGCCCAGAAAGCCGCCCACCGGGCACAGGTAGCGGCAGAAGGACCGCTTCTCCCAGATCAGGCTGGCGATGATCGAGAGGACGATGATCCCGCCCAGCAGGTAGGCGGTGGCCCACGGCCGGGTGGTGATCATCCCGCTGAAGATGGCCGTCCCCATGAAGACGAAGTTCACCAGCCACATGTTGCGCAGGGCCTTGGGCCACTTCTTCCCCAGGGTCCCCGGCAGCTTGCCCCGGGTGCCGGTGATGGTCAGGCGCTGGATCCACTCGGCCGGGGCCGGTAGGGGACAGGCCGAGCACCAGACCCGGGAGGCGAAGGGAACCATGACCATCATCAGGGCCGACCACCAGACGATCCAGATGATCACGATCGCGAAGTTGCGGTTCCCGATGACGGTGCCGCCCCAGCCGGCGGTGAGGATCACCGCGAACATGAACAGGTTGACGATGATGCCGATCAGGACGGTCCAGCGGCTGCGGAGGACGGCGCCCAGGACCGGGATCTTCAAGAGGTCGTAACGCCAGTCCGCCGGCATCAAGCCGAGGATCTTTTCTCCCTTCAGTTCTTCTCTCACGCCGTTTCCCTCCCTTTACCCCAGACCACGGCCAGGGAGCCGATGGTCACCAGGGCGACCAGGCCCGCACTGCCCCAGAAGAAGTAGTTGGGCCGGATCCGGAGCCAGCCCACCATGTAGGGGTGGAAGGGCCCGCAAGTGACCGAGCACCGGAAGCTGAACCGCCCCGGCTTGTCGGCGATGAACTCGACCACTTTCTCCTGGTCCTTTTCCAAATGTTCATTCAGTTCGTAACCGTCGAGGTAGAACCCGTGGGATACGTCGGTCGAGAGCAGGTGCAGCCGCACCAGGTCCCCCTTGTTGACCGTGATCACCCCGGGGCTGTAGTTGAACCGCTTCGCCTCGATGGTGATGTCCCTGGTCGTTGGCTCCACGGAAGCCGCAGCCTGGATGGCCGCTCCGGTTCCTACCAGGATGGCGGCGGCGACCAACGGGATCAACCACTTTAAACTCTTACTTCTCCGCACTGGTTTGTCACCCCCGTCAAGGCTCCTTCCATGGT
>JACPQU010000176.1 GCA_016190305.1 Bacillota bacterium | reverse complement strand
CGTGTGGGCCGGCCTCCCGCCCGTAACGGGCTTCCAGGAAGGCCTTCTCCGACTGAACGATGTGCCTTTTCATGGCCTCTTCCGCTTCCGGCCCGCACCCGTCGCGGATAGCCTCGATGATCTCCCGGTGCTCGCGCAGGGCTTCGGCCAGTCGACCCGGATGCTCGTAGGAGACCTCGGTGAACTTGCCCACGTACTCTCGCAGGGTATGGATCATCTGGAAGAGGCGAGGGCTCCCGGCGGACCTGGCCAGTTCCTCGTGAAGGCGCAGGTGGGTGGAATGGAGTTTATCCCGGCGGCCCGAGGAAGCAGCTTCCTCGACCTGCGCGGCCAGGCGCAACAGGCGAGCCGCCCCGGCAGGAGAAAGTATTCCCGCGGAAAGCCTGGCCGCGAGCCCCTCCAGTACGGCCCTGATCTTGAAGATCTCCTCGATTTCCTCCCTGGAAAGCCCGGCCACCACCATCCCCCGGCGCGGGCTTTGATAGACCAGCCCTTCCAGTTCGAGCTGGCCCAGAGCCTCTCGGACAGGCGTCCGGCTGGTCCCCATCTCCTCCGCCAGGCGGCGCTCCACCAGGCGGACCCCGGGGGCCAGCTTTCCCTCCAGGATCGACTTTCTCAGGTTATCGAAGACCTGGCGGCTCAAGGGGTTCAGGTCCTCATAACGAACCCGTTTAAAACTTCCCAACCATGGGTCTCCCCTTTCCCAAAGACGCAGCAGTGGCGGCGGTCGCAGCGAGGGCGGCAGTGGCGGCGAGGGCGGAAGGAAAACGGCGGCTGGAACAGGTGCCTGATGACGGATCCCTATGATCGAAAGGGTTGGTATACTGGTATACCATATCCTCTCACGCCCATTCTAACATGGCCCAAGGCGGGGTGTATAGCATCTTTCCCTTCCCCCGCCCCCATCAGGTTGAACCGCACACCGCCGGTGATGTAGGATGAGACAAGAAGCAATCACACCCGACATGGGGGTTGGACCTTTGCCGCCCACCCTGGGCCCCGGCTCGAAGCGGGAATCTCCTCTTCCCGACGTCTACCTGGACAACGCCGCAACCACCAGGCCCCATCCCGCGGTGATCGAGACCGTTGCCGAAACCATGGAACGCGTTTACGGTAATCCATCTTCACCCCACGGGAAGGGAAACGAAGCGGCGAGGATCCTCAAGGCGGCGAGGGAGCGGGTTTCGGCCTTGATCGACGCCTCACCCGGCGAGATCTGCTTCACTTCGGGTGGAACCGAATCCATCAACACCGCCCTGAAAGGGGTCGCCCATGCTTACCGGAACCGGGGGAACCACTTGGTTTCCACCCGCATTGAGCACCCGGCAACCTTGAGGACCCTGGACCAGCTCGCGGAGGACGGTTTCGAAATAACGCTCCTCGAAGTCGACGGAGAAGGCTTTATCGATCCGGCACGGCTGCAGGAATCAATCCGGCCGACAACCATCCTGGTTTCCATTGTGGTCGCCAACAACGAGGTCGGCACGGTGCAACCCTTGGGAGAGATCAGGCAGGTCTTGGAGAAGGCCCGGCACGAAAGGGCCCGGTACGAAAGGGCCCGCCACCCGGGCCCGGCGAGGATCTCAGCGGGATCGGCGGGGGGACGGGGATCCGTTGCCCCGCCCCTGCTCCACTTGGACGCCGTGCAGGCTGCCGGGAAGATCCCCCTCCGGGTACGGGAACTCGGGGCCGACCTGGTCTCCCTCAGCGCGCACAAGATCAATGGCCCCAAGGGGACGGGCGCCCTCTATATCCGGGAAGGGATCAGGATAAGGCCTATGATGGCGGGAGGCGGCCAGGAAGAGGGCCTCCGCTCGGGCACCGAAAACGTCCCCGCGGCCGCCGGCTTCGGGAAAGCTGCCGAGCTGGCCGCGGAATGGCTGCCGGGTGCGGCCGGCCGCCTGGAAAGTTGCCGGGCCAGGCTGGTCGGGCGGATCCTGGCGGAGATCCCCGGCGCGATCCTTAACGGCCCTTCCGCCGGCCGGGTCACTCTCTCGGGCGGGGCGGCCCCCCATATCGCCAACCTTTCCCTGCCAGGAGTCCCGGGAGAGGTGATGGTACGCACCCTTTCCGAGCAGGGGATCTTTATCTCCACCGGTTCCGCCTGCTCCACCCGCAAGCCGGATCCCAGCCATGTCCTCCAAGCGATGGGATGCTCGGGCGAACGCATCAAAGGGGCCCTGCGCTTCAGCTTCAGCCCCTTGACCACCATGGAGGAGATCGATCTCGCCGTCGACGCCCTCGCGGCGGCGGCCGCGGAGCTTCGCCTGCTGACCGGCACCCCCACCCTTTCCAAACGGGGGGCATCTTCCTGATGAACAGCCGCTGGGAACGTCTCGTTCTGGTTCGCTATGGAGAACTGGCCCTGAAGGGCAAAAACCGGCCCTTCTTCGAACGGGAGCTCAAGCGCCGGGTCAAAGATGTCGTCGTGGCGCGAGGTCCGGCTGGGACGGCGATCCGGGAAACCCACGGCCGCCTGTACCTGGAACTCCCGGCAGGGACGACCCGTCAAGAGGCCGTGAACCTGGCCGGCGGCCTTCAAAAGGTGTTCGGCATCGTAGGAGCCGGCCCCGCTGTGCGGACCCCCCTGGACGAGGGCGAGGTGATGCAGGCGGCCCTGGAGGTCGTGCGGGAACACCTGGCCCTTGACTTCCCCGGGCGCTCCGGTGAAAGCGGCACGAAGGGCGGTGCGGGAGGAGACGTGCAAGGCGGCACGGAAGGCGCCCACGCCCGCCCGCTGAAGCCGGTCACCTTCAAGGTTCGAGCCCATCGCACCGAAAAACGGTTCCCCCTGGACTCGCTGGAATTGAACCGGCGGATCGGGGCCCACCTCCTCGAGCGGATCCCTGGGCTGGCGGTGGACGTGCATCGCCCCGAACTGGTTTTGTCCATCGAGGTCCGGAAAGAGGGGATCTACCTTTATTCCCTGGACCTTCCAGGACCGGGGGGGCTCCCCACCGGCACCGGTGGGCGGGTCGCCCTGCTCCTCTCCGGAGGGATCGACAGCCCGGTGGCCGGATGGATGATGATGAAACGCGGCCTGCGGCTCTCGGCGATTCACTTCCACAGTTACCCTTTCACCAGCGAGCGCTCCCGCGAGAAGGTCGAGGACCTCTGCCGCGTGCTGGCCCAGTGGGGCGGGTCTGTGGACCTCCACATCGTTTCTTTCACCGAGGTGCAAAAGGAGATCCGCCTCAAGGCCCCTGAGGAGCTTACCATCACCTTGATGCGGCGCATGATGCTTCGCATTTCCGAGCGGATCGCTCTCGCCGCCGGGATCCCGGCCCTGGTCACCGGCGAGAGCCTGGGCCAGGTGGCCAGCCAAACCCTCGAATCCCTGGTCGCCATCCAGGAAGCGGCCTCCGTCCCGGTGCTCCGCCCCCTCATCGGGTTGGATAAGACGGAGATCACGGCGATCGCGCGGCGAATCGGAACCTTCGAGATCTCCAACCGGCCCTACGAGGACTGCTGCACCATCTTCGTCCCCAGGCATCCCCGGACGCGGCCCACCGTGGAGGAGGCCCACGCCGCGGAAACAGTCCTGGAGTTCGAAGGCCTGCTAGACGAGGCGGTCCGCAGCGCCGAACGGGTGGAGTTCAAGGCGTAAGTCAGGAAATGGATCACAGCAAGCCTGAAGGGGTGACGTCCTTGGATCCGGCGATGTTCAACGAGGCGGCGAAGACCCTCACCTATGGTGTCTACGTGGTGACCACCAGGCTAGGAGACAGCCGCAATGCCCTGACGGCGGTGTGGCTGACCCAGGTGACCAAGTCCCCCACCGAGGTGGCGGTGAGTTGCGGGAATGACCTTCACTCCACGGCGATGATCAGGGAGAGCGGGGTCTTCGCGGTCAACGTCCTCGCGGCGGGACAGAAGACGCTGGCCTATCATTTCGGGCGAAGCTCCGGGCGGGAAGTTGATAAGTTCGAGGGCATCCCCTGGGAAGCCGGAATGACCGGCTCCCCCATCCTCAGGGGAACGGCGGCCTTTCTGGACTGCAGGGTCACGAACTCGGTGGAGACCGCCACCCACACCATCTTCATCGGAGAGGCCGTGGATGGGAAGTTTTTTCCGGACCTCACCCCGGCGGTCTACCGGAACGGAAAGATTTTTTGAAGCCTTTCTAAAGTTCCCTGAAAGCACGGTGCGCGGCCCGGATCGTGTTCTCCACATCCGTCCAGCCGTGGGTAGTGGAAAGGAACCAGCTTTCGAATTGGGACGGCGGCAGGTAAATTCCCTGGGAGAGCATTCCGTGGAAGAACCGGGCATAACGCTCCGGGTCGGCGGCCCGGGCAGTGCGGTAATCCCGCACCTCGACCGGGGTGAAGAAGACGGTCAGCATCGATCCGGCCCGGTTGATGTGCACCGGAACGCCCGCCTGACGGGCCTCCCGGGCGAGGCCCGCGGCCAGGGCCTCTCCCTTCTCCTCCAGCCCCGGGTACGGCCGCTCCCGCTGCAGAATTTCCAGGGCCGCCGCTCCGGCGGCGACCGCCACGGGGTTCCCGGAAAGGGTACCGGCCTGGTACACCGGCCCCCGGGGAGCGAGCCATTCCATGATCTCCCGCCGGCCGCCAACCGCGCCGACCGGCATTCCACCGCCGATGATCTTCCCCAGGCAGGTCAGATCCGGTTCCAATCCCAGGATCGCCTGCACGCCTCCGAAGGCCAGCCGGAATCCGGTGATCACCTCGTCGAAGATGATCAGGGCGCCTGCCGCCCGGGCGGCGGCGACGGCCTCCTCCAGGAAACCGGGGATGGGTGACACCAGGCCCATGTTGGCAGCGACCGGCTCCACGATCAGGCAGGCGATCTCAGGGCCGAACCGCCGGAAGGCCTCGCGGACGGCGGCCGGCTCATTGAAGGGGATGGAGATCGTCCGGGCGGCGATCTCCACCGGCACGCCGGCGCTCCCCGGCAGGCCGAGGGTCGCCGCCCCCGATCCCGCCTCCACGAGCAGGGAATCGCTGTGGCCATGGTAGCATCCGTCGAACTTGACGATCCGCTCCCGTCCGGTGAAGCCCCGGGCCAGGCGCACCGCGGTCATCGTCGCCTCGGTCCCCGAACTGACCAGCCGAACCAGCCCCATGCGGGGGAAGGCCTCCAGGATCAGCCCGGCAAGCCTCAACTCGCCGGGGACCGGCGCCCCGAAGCTCGTGCCCGCGGCCGCCCGCTCCTGAATTGATCGGATCACGTGGGGATGGGCATGTCCCGCGATCAGGGCCCCCCAGGAGCATACGTAATCGACGTACTCGTTTCCGTCAACGTCGAAAAGCCTGGCTCCCAGCCCCCGTTCAAAGAAGACGGGGTGCCCGCCCACGGCCTTGAAAGCCCGCACCGGGCTGTTGACACCCCCGGGCATCAGCCGGAGAGCCTCCTGGTAGAGCTCCGCGGAACGCTTTCTTTCCAAGGCGATCCCCCTTCTGACGATCCTCTCCGGATCCTCTCTGACGGTCCTCTCTAACGATCATCACTGACGATTTCTGACGGTCCTCTCTGACGATCCTCTCTAACGATCCTCACTGACGTACCCGTCCCCGGCGATCCCCGTCCCCAACCTCCCGCAGGCAGCGTTAGCCTTCCGTCAGCCAACGTGCCGCTTCGACCGCGTAGTAGGTCAGGATCAGATCGGCGCCCGCCCGCTTAATCGCGGTGAGGGCTTCCAGGACCGCCGGCCGCTCCTCAAGCCAGCCTCTCCCTGCCGCCGCCTTCAGCATCGCGTACTCGCCGCTGACCTGGTAGGCGGCCAGGGGTAAATCGAAGCGCTCCCGGAGAGAACGCAGGATATCCAGGTAGGGCAGGGCCGGCTTGACCATGAGGATGTCCGCCCCTTCCTGGAGGTCCAGCTCCGCTTCCCGCATGGACTCCCGAAAGTTGGCCGGGTTGAGCTGGTATCCGCGGCGGTCGCCGAATTGAGGCTCCGACCCTGCCGCCTCGCGGAAGGGCCCGTAAAAGGCCGAAGCATATTTGACCGCATAGGAAAGGATCGGGGTCATTCCGTACCCCTCCCGGTCCAGCCCGGCGCGGATGGCGGCCACCCGGCCGTCCATCATATCGGAGGGGGCGACCACATCGGCCCCGGCCTGGGCGTGGGAAACGGCCACCTCCGCCAGCCGCACGATGGAGGCGTCGTTGTCGATCCGCCCGTCCCTGAGCAGCCCGCAGTGGCCGCTGCCGGTGTACTGGCAGAGGCAGACGTCGGTGATCACCAGGAGTTCGGGGAAGTCCTCCTTGAGACGTCGCACCCCTTCCTGGACGATCCCGAGCGGATCCGAGGCCTCGGTGCCCCGCTCATCCTTGGCGGCGGGGATCCCGAAGAGGATCACCGCCCGCACCCCGGCATCCACAGCCCCGGCGACAACTTCGCCCGCGGTATCCAGCGAGTGGCGGTTCACGCCCGGGAGGGAGGGCACCGGTTGCCGCTGTCCCTCTCCGTGGACCAGGAAGAGGGGCAGCACCAAGTTCCGCGGCTCCAGCCTGGTCTCGGTGACCAGGAACCTCAGCGCGGCGTTCTCCCTGAGCCGCCGCGGACGTTGCACCGGGAACATCGTCATCACTCCTGTGACAGGATCTCGATCAGGGAGCCCACCATTTCCTCGTCCCCCGGCCGGGCGGCCACGCCTCGCACGTCCAGGCCTTCCGACCGGGCGGCCTCGGCCGTCACCTCGCCGATGCACACACACCTGGGTGACGGAAAGGCGGAGGGAGCGCCGGTCCGGCTCGCGGCCGCCGCCTCGGCGCCGCCGTTGAGGGCTGCGGCGAGCACCCTGGCCCCGGAGGGACTGGTCAGGACGGCGGCATCGATCGCTCCGGCCGCCAGCGCCTCGAGGGCATAGGCGGGCAACGTTTCCGGAAGGGTGTCGTAAAGGGTCAGCGGCTGGGCAAGCATGCCCCGGGCCGCCAGCGCCTCCTGAAGCTCACGGGAAGCCAGGTTCCCGCGGGGGAGCAGGGCCGCCTGGGGTCCATCATCCGAGAGCCGATGCGGCAGCTTATCCCGGGGCCCAACCTGGGCCGCGCAGCTGGCCGCCCCATCCCCCGGCTCGATCCCGGACGCCAGGAGGGGGGCCAGATCCGCCGTGCTTCCCCCGTCCGGAACCACGTCGGGGAACAGTCCTCGCGATCCCAGGGCCTCCGCCGTGCCCCGCCCCACGGCGGCGAGGCGGAAAACCCCGGCACGGCGCAGGTCAAGCCTCTGTTGCGCCAGGAAGGAGAAAAAGATCTCCACCGAGGTGGGACTGGTCAGGACGATCCAACGGTAAGATCCCCAACCCCTGACCACATCCGCCGTCTCCGGAGGTTCCGGACGGGGAACGATGCGGACGGCAGGGACGGTCCAGGCCTCCCCCCCCAGCGACTCGATCAAGGCCGTCAGGGAGGCCGAGCGTTCGCTCGGCCTGGTGACCAGGATCCGCCGGCCGGAAAGCGGGAGGCCCTCCCGCCAGGCCAATCGGTCCCTGAGCCGGACGACTTCTCCGACGACCATGACCACCGGGGGGCGAAGATCCGACTCCACCGCCCGCTCCGCGATCCGGCCGACGACATCGACGATGCACCGCTGCGCGGCGGTGGTGCCCCGCTGGATCAGGGCCGCCGGTGTGGAAGGGTCCAGCCCCGCGGCGACCAGCTTGCCGGTGATGGCCCGGATATTCTCAATCCCCATCAGGACGACGATCGTCCCCCCGGAGGACGCCAGTTCGCTCCAGCGGACGGTATCCTCCTGCTTCCCGGGATCCTCGTGACCGGTGACCACGTGCACGGACGAGGCCACGCGGCGGTGGGTCACGGGGATACCGGCATAGGCCGGCACGGACAGGGCGGAAGTCACCCCGGGCACCACCTCGAAGGGGATCCCCGCGGCGACCAGGGTCTCCGCCTCCTCGCCCCCGCGCCCGAACAGGAAGGGATCGCCCCCTTTCAGGCGGACTACCATCTTTCCACGGCCGGCGTGAGCGACCAGGAGATCGTTGATCTCTTCCTGACTCGCGCCCTTCCCGTCTCCGCCCTTGCCTACGTAGAGAAGCTCCGCTTGGGGGCGGGCCAGGGCGAGGAGCCGCGGGTCGATCAGCCGGTCATAGACCACTACGTCGGCGGCGGCCAGGAGATCCTTCCCCCTGCACGTGATCAGGCGATAGTCGCCCGGCCCGGCGCCTACCAGGAAAACCTTTCCAGAGTTCAAGCCCATGGAGCTTCCCCCATCATCTCCCGGTTTCCAGACCGCATCCCCGGCCCAGGGATAAAGCCAGCCCGGCGGCCAGTTCCGCCGCCCGGACCGCCGGCCCCTCCACTCGGTTCCGTGCGTAGCCGGACCCATCTTCCTCGGCGGTGAAGGCCTCGATGATCATAACGGCCTGTCCTACCTTCCCGATCTCTTCGGCCTCCCTTTCCTCACTCCTATCGCCGGCGCTCCCAGCGAGATAGGCCAGCACACCGATCGGGGCCCGGCAACCCCCTCCCATCTCGGCGAGGAAGGAGCGCTCGGCTTCCACCGCAAGCCGGGTCGGATGGTGATCGAGGGCCCGGCATAACTCCGCAACGCGACGATCGTCATCCCTGGCCTCCACGGCCAGGGCGCCCTGCCCCGCCGCCGGGAGGCACACCCGGGGAGAAAGGCGCTCGGTAACGGTATCCGCTCCCCCCATACCGATCCGGTCTAGACCGGCTGCGGCCAGGACCAGGGTTTCGCAGACCCCTTCCCTCAGCTTCCGCAGCCTGGTGTCCACGTTGCCGCGGATGGGAATGAAGCTCAAGTCGGGTCGCAGCCTGGCGAGCTGGATGCGCCGCCGGGGGCTCGTGGTACCGGCCCTGGCGCCCCGAGGAAGCCGGGCGAGGCCCATATTCCCGGTGCTCACGAGAGCATCGCGAGGATCGCCCCGTTCCAGGTAGGCAGCGATCCGCAGCCCCCTGGGAACCTCTGTCGGAAGGTCTTTAGCGCTGTGCACGGCGAGGTCGATGTTCCCCTGCAGGAGCTGCTCCTGGATCTCCTTCACGAAAACGCCTCCCCCGGCGGAGGCCACCAGGTCGTCAAGCGGTCCCTCCGAGGAGCGATCCCCTTCGGTCTTGATCACCACCAGATCGACGGCGAGCCCCGGGTGCAGCCTCCTGAGCGCTTCCGCAACAAGCCCCGCCTGCGCCCGGGCAAGGGTGCTCCCTC
Organism: Bacillota bacterium; assembly: GCA_016190305.1. Lineage (GTDB taxonomy): Bacteria > Bacillota > JACPQU01 > JACPQU01 > JACPQU01 > JACPQU01. Next base: position 22,473 of record JACPQU010000176.1, on the reverse strand, counting down.
GCGTTCCCAGCCGGAGCGGCACCCCCCGGCCCGATCCGCTCATCCTTCCTCCACCTCGCACCTATCCACCTCGCCTTTCTCCATCCCACGCCGCTCCGCTACGCCTTTCTCCACCCCGCGAGCCTCCGCCTCGAACCCCGTCGTCAGGCGTTCGGCCATGTTCCAGGCTTCCCCATCCCGGCCGTCGCGCAGCAATCCCAGGACCTCCTCGGAAAGCAGGGCCTCCAGGAGGATCCTCCGCCGCCGGCCCGGAGGGGTACGTTCGATAATCCGGCGCCGGTGTTCCCCAAGCAGGCGGACCCAGCGCCCGAACTCCTCGCCGATCTGTCCGCCGACCATATCCCGGATCCTGGCCGCGGCCAGGGGGCTGAGCCCCGAGGTTGAAACGGCCACCGTGAGCGGGCCCCGTTCCAGGACGGCCGGTACGATAAAAGTGGAAGGCGCCGGATCGTCCACCACGTTGACCAGGATCCTGCGTTCCCGGGCTTCCCCGGCCACCCGGGCGTTCAAGCCCGCGTCGTCGGTGGTCGCAATCACGAGAAAGAAACCCTCCAGGTCACCCTGCTCATAGGTCCGCCGCCGCCAGCCGATTTTTCCTTCGCGGGCCAGCGCGCTGAGAGTAGGCTCCAGGGCCGGACTGATCACGTCCACCACCCCGCCGGCTTCCAGGAGACTCACTGCCTTCCTGGCGGCGACCGGCCCCCCTCCCACGACCAGGCAGCGAAGACCCGCAAGCCTCACGAAGACGGGATAGTGACGGATCCAAGTTTGATCGGGAGACACCGCTCCTTCGCGGCGCCCCCCGGCCGGAATACGATCCGCTGACGGAAAATCATCTGCTGTCTTTCCAAGATGGGTAAGGCCCGGACCCTTTTCCGTCAAACTTCAATGCCTCCCGCAACGGCGGTTCCCGCCCGGCCGCTGCTTTACTTCCCGCATCCCGTTCCCGCATCCCGTATCTACCGTCGATTCCCGCCCGCGTGCCTTCGCTTCCCGGCTTCATCCTTCCTGCTTCCCGCTCGCGGTGAACCGCCACCTGGTATAGAGGTCATCAGTCACGGAACAATAGATCGGGATCGATACGGAATCCCTGGATGAAAGCGGTGAAACCGGATGATCGACCGGCGACTGATCGGCATCAGCTTGGCCGCCAGCGTCATCTTTGACCTGTTATTCATGCTTCCCTATTGGCTGGGATTATCCGATCTCGATTTAAACGCGCGCCTGGCCGGGCTTTTTCTGAGGGATGAAAGGATCTACGGGGCAGCCGGTCTCGGCGCCGCCGGGGCCACGATCCTGTCCGCCGGAACCATCCTTTCGGCGGTCTATTACCGCTTCTTCGGAGCGGACCGGAACCCTTACAGCGGGCTGGCGTTCGGGCTGATCCTCTGGCTGTTCCTCGCCGGCGGCATCTTCCCTTTCACCCTGAAAACCCCGCCGCCCTGGCAGATGAGTTCCTATTCCGCGATGGCCTCCCTTTGGGCCTTCGGGGTCTTCGGGGCGCTCCTTCGTTGCTGCTTCCCCGTCGGCGAAGGAGGAGATTGAATGCTCCCCTCCCCGATCAAGAATTCCAGGCACGATCCTGCCGCCGGAGACAGCTTCTTGTCATTTCGGACGGCCAGGTTCAACTGCCGTCGGGGCACCAGGTCTTCATCCACGTCCAGGATCGCCAACCGCCCGGCTTCTCTTTCCAGCTCCACCGTGAAGGAAGACAGGGCCGTGATCCCCAGGCCCGCGATGGCAGCCTGCTTGATGGCCTCGGTGCTTTCCAGTTCCATGATCCGGCTCAGCCGGACTCCCCTGGCGGACAGATGACGCATCAGCACTTCCCTGGTGCTTGACCCCTCTTCCCGAAGCAGAAACCTGGTGTCCTCCAGATCACCCCGTTTGACCTTGCCGGCGGAAATTAAAGGATCGGTCGGTGCCGCCAGAAAGACCAACCGGTCGTCCAGCCAGGGGATGATCCGAAGCCCGGGAGGACGGGAAGTATCTTCTCCGATTACCGCCAGGTCAATCTCGTTGGCCAGGAGCCGATCCTCTATGGTCCGGGTGTTCCCCAGTTTCAGTTCAAGCCGTACTCCAGGATAGGCCTGCTGGTATCGTCCCAGCTTGGAAGGTAGGAGGTATACCCCGGGGGTGGTGCTTGCTCCAAGGCGCACTCTCCCGGCTGAACCCCCTTTGAGCTCCGCCAGCCTCTCCATGAGCTCTTCTTCCAGGAGAAAAACACTCCGAGCGTATTCGTAAAGCACCTCCCCGGCCCAGGTCAAACGGTTCCGCCGGCCGTCCGGCTCGAAGAGGGGAATTCCCAGTTCCCCCTCGAGCCGCTTGAGTTGGGCTGAAACTGCCGGCTGGCTGATGTACAGGGCTTCGGCAGCCCGGGCATGACCCCCAAGTTCGGACACCTTCTGGAAGATTCTCAGGTGATGGTAGTTCACCCCTACCCTCTCCCCGCTGAAACCGGATCGCTGGAAAACCTTCGACAGACCGGGAATGCCGCCTGACGGGACTGCCTATCGACGGGACGGCCGATTGAATGCTGCTACGCGGTTTTTGGCCGTCACAAATAAACTACAAGTTATATAACCTTGGCATTATATCTATTTGTATTATTTTACTTTAAAAGTTAGATTGATCATAGGTCAGGTCAAAGACGGGAAGGATGGCTCGGGCAATCGGGGTAAGCAAGACAGCCTGGGAGGACCTGTCTGGACTTAACTTCTCTGGATTTACTCTGAAACACGGGGGGATGGCCGGTGAAAGGGCGGATCGTGATCCTGGGCGGGGGTATCGGCGGACTGGTGGCGGCTCTTCGGCTGAAGCGGAGACTGGCCGGGGATGTGGAAGTGATTTTGGTGGAACGCAGGCGGACTCAGCCTTTCGCGCCCGCGTTCATCCCCCTGTTCCTGGGGAAAAGGGAACCCGGGCGGATCGCCACGGACCTGTCGGCGGCGGAGCGAAAGGGGATCCGGGTGGTTTACGACGAGGTCTCCTCGGTGGCCCCCGAAGAACGCCTGGTGATCGCGTCAAGGGAACGGATCCCCTACGATTACCTGATCGTCGCCCTGGGAGCGGAAACAGATTCCGGCGCCGTTCCCGGTCTTTCGGCCGCCCACGAGTTCTACTCCCTGGAGGGGGCGGTGAAACTTCAAGAGGCCCTGGCCGGTTTCCAGGGACAAACTGTAGGGATCGTCATACCCCGGCTCCCCTTCAAGTGTCCGGCGGCGCCTTACGAAGCTGCCCTGCTGATTGAAGAGAAATTACGCCTGCGTCGTCCCCGATCCCACCAGGTCCACTTGCAGGTCTTGACCGCGGAGAAGCTCCCCATGGGCACGGCAGGACCGGTTGTCGGACGGGCGCTGGTCGATCTGCTGTCCTCCAGGGGGATCGTCTTTCGGCCTGAGCTGCCGCTCCAGGAGATGACCGGGGAAGGAGTCCTCGTATTCCCCGGGGGGCAGACGGAGAAATTCGACCTCGTCATCGCCGTTCCGCCCCATATGGGTCCCCGAGCCCTGGCCGGCTCGGGGCTGGCCGGAGCGGGCGGTTGGGTGACCGTTGACCCGCATACCCTGCAAAGCTCTATGGACCGGATCTACGTGATCGGGGACTCGGCCTCGGTACCCCTTCCCGGCAGGCACAACCCGGACGTACCCCTGGCGTTGCCGAAGGCCGGCGTATTCGCCCACAGCCAGGCGGAGGCCGTGGCCGACAACCTGGCCGAGCTGCTGCAAGGGCGGACGCCCTCCCGTTCCTTCAATGGAAAGGGCAGCTGCTTCCTGGAAACAGGCCGGGGACTCGCGGCCTACGGAGCGGGCGACTTTTTCGCCACGCCGGCGCCGCAAGTGTCCTTGCTTCCGCCGAGACGGCGATACCGCTGGGGTAAGGAAATCTTTGAACGCTCCTGGACGGCCTTCACCCGGGGGAGCATGGCTGCTGAAAAGGTCTGGCGTCTTGGGGAAAGGATCCTGGGTCTTGCGGACTGAGTTAAGCCCCTGCGGGGGAATCCGCGAAGGAATCTGCTGGGGATTCTGCTGATGGAAATTGTGCTGGGCGTCTGGGTGGTCGGCGCCCTGGGTGGAACGGCGGCGGGCCTGGTGGGGATCGGAGGGGGAATCATCCTTTTCCCGCTTCTCGCCTATGGCCTTCCGGCCCTGGGTCTGCCGGCCCTGTCCGTAAGGACGATCACCGGTCTGACCATCGTCCAGGCCCTGGCGGCCGGCGGAGCCGGCCTGGCCGTCCACCGGAAGCGCCGGACCGTCTCCACACACCTGGTGGTGTGCATGGGGAGCGGGAGCATCATCGGATCATTTCTGGGAGGCTACCTCTCCAGGTACCTGGGCCAGGAGGCCCTGAACCTCATTTTCGCGGCCTTGGCCCTTAGCGCCGCTACGGCCATGATCATCCCGGTGCGGGAGATTTCGAACGAGACAAAGGAGCACCTAGAAGAGCGGCGGGGTGCGGAAACCGCGCCCACGGCCGGGGTACCCCACTCAGTCGTCGATAAAAGGGGTCCCACATCACCCCTTGACTCTAATCCAAAGTTCAACCGTAAGCTGGCTTTCGCCACGGCACTGGTTCTCGGGCTGGCAACCGGGACGGTCGGCCAGGGCGGGTCGTTCATCCTCATTCCGGTGATGATCCGCTTGCTCAAGATCCCGACCCGGGTTTCGATGGGCAGCAACCTGGGGATCGTCCTCCTGGCAGCCCTCGGCGGGTTCACCGGCAAGCTGGTCACCGGCCAGATAGATTGGAGCCTCGCCGGCGCGCTGGTGGCCGGCGCCCTTCCCGGAGGACGCCTGGGGGCCGTCTGGGCCGGAACCGTGCCCACCGAATCCCTTCGGAACCTCTTTGCCGCCCTCGTCGGACTCGCCGCCGGATCCCTCTTGATCAAGGCCGTCTTCTGACCACGGCTCCCAAGGCCCAGAACTGCATTCTTCCAGCGTAAAAAAAGGGGCCCGTCTGATGACGGGCCCCGACCTCTGATAGAGCAGGACTATTGATCATTCGTCCCTCTTGCGGAGTGCGACGGCTGCTGCGACGTTGGAGCGAATCCTGCTACGTGATAGCGACGATGGCAGCTACGATTGAACTGAACAGTTGTTGAGGCAGTTGCAGCGAATAAGCTTGTTCGATTAGGACGTTTGATCCGCGATTGGTTCCAGGTCATTGCTGCGATGGCTGCTGCGTTGAAGAGTTGATGTTTGCTGCCAATTAGGTGTGTGTTTTTCTTCGACTCAACTGCGTCTGTTGGGTTAAGTTTGTGCAGCTTTGATGCAAAGTCTGAAGCCTATCAGAGGTATGCCTATCGTTGTTTGTCAAATCCCCTTCTTGTTACCTGCCTTTTTTATTCACCCACTATTACACTCTGTTACTAAGACCTGTGGTTAAAACGCTTAGATTGTGTTTGCACTCACGTTCACAAGCCAGGTCTTTAGTTGAAGCGGGGGTTTTTAGCCGCCCGCTTACCGTGCAACATCTTACCGCGGTTCCGAAGCAATGTCAATAATCCGATTGTGAAATCTTTTTAAGCAGGGTTTCCAATAACCAGGAAAGATGTGGTGGTGTAATGCGAGCTTGTTATTATATTCGCCCTACTGGACTACAATATTCCCCCAGACGCAAAAACTTCTTTCCCGAAGGGATTTTCATCGTCCGCCGTTAAAAGCTCCGTTCTTGCACGAAATCGGCGATCTCATCCAGCACCTGGCGGACAGGTGATTCGGGCAGGTGGAGCAGTTCATCCCTGGCCTTCGTGATATACGCGGTAGCCAGCCTGCGGGAACGGTCAAGGGCTCCGGTGGACTCCAGGTGCTCGCACGCCCATAGCAGAAGCTCGGCATGATTCAGGCAGCCTTTCTGCAACTGGGTGCGGAAAAAATCACCCTTTCCGTTGTCGTTCAGGGCATAAATCAGGGGAAGGGTGAAGACACCCTTCTTGAGGTCAAGACCCACGGGCTTTCCGCTGTGCGAATCCGAAGCCTGGACAAGATCAAGGAGATCGTCGATGATCTGAAAAGCCATTCCCACGTTAAGCCCGTAACCCCTGAGCCGCAATCCCGTCTCCTCGTCGGCTCCGGACACCAGCGCCCCCATCTGGCAGGCGGCCGCGATGAATACGGCGGTCTTCTTCTCTACCCTCTCGAGGTAGTGAATTTCTTCCTGGTTCAAATCGTTACGCCGGTCAAGTTGCTGGATTTCCCCCTGGCACATCGCCCCGATCGCATCGGCCATGATCCAGAGCAGGCGCGGTTGACCCACGGAGGCTAACAGCGAGACCGCCTTGGCGAAAAGCATATCCCCCGCCAGGATGGCCGTCCCGTCGTCCCAGCGGGCGTTAATCGTGGGGATCCCACGCCGGGTTTCAGCCTCATCGATGGTATCATCGTGAACCAGGGTGGCCATATGGGTGATCTCGACCGCCGCCGCGACCCGGTAGAGTTGATCCGAGGGACCCTTGGGGCCGAACTGGGCAGCCAGGAGGGTGAGGCCGGGCCTCAGGCGTTTGCCGCCGGCCTCCTGAAGATGGATGCATATTCTGGACGCCAAGCTTTCTCCATCCGCCCTGAGTGTCCCGCGAATCGCCTCTTCCACCCTGACCAGCTCTTCTTGAATGGTCTCAAAAAAGGAAATACCCCGCAACGGCTTTCACTCGCTTTCGGTGGAAACCACTTTTCCATCAAGGGTTGTCTCAACCTCGTTGATCTCAACTTCATCCGCTTTGAGGCTCTCTGCCGGGGCCTTGGGAACCACCCCTTCCCCCTGGAGATAATAGGCGAGAGTTTGCAGCTCACAGGTCACATCGGTGGCATGGATTCGTACGAAAGACGGCACCTTGAGCTTGGCGGGGGCGAAGTTAAGGATGGCCGTAATACCCGCCTTCACCGCCACATCGGCGACCTGCTGGGCATGGGGCGCCGGTACGGCGATGATCACGATCCTGATCCCCTCGCGAGCCACTTCCCCGGGCAAATCATCCACGTGCTTGATCGGTATCCCGTTCACTTTCAGTCCGACCTTCCCGGGGTCAACATCGAAGATGGCGGTGACCTTAAAATTTTGACCGCGGTAAACATTGTACCGGCTGATCGCCAGTCCGAGATTCCCTCCGCCGATGACCGCGATCGGAATTTCCTGGTTCAAACCGAGGATCTTCCTGATTTTTTTAGTCAGGAAGCCAACCTCGTAGCCCAAGCCCTTCTTTCCGAACTCCCCGAAGTAGGCGAGATCCTTCCGGATCTGGGCCGGGTTCAAGCCGAGCTTCTGTCCCAGTTCGAAGGACGAAACATATTCCCGGTCGCTTTCCCCGTAATACTCGAGATAGCGCAAATAAACAGGCAGCCGCTTAATGACCATTTCCGGGATCTTCTGTTTAACCATCCACCTCCCCCCCACAGAGAACTAGACGAACTCCCCTTTCAGGGCTCGGAGCTGGGCCAGGTTGAACACCGGCCCGTCGACGCAGACATACTTGTGGCCGATATTGCAGCGACCGCACTTCCCCACGCCGCACTTCATCCTCATCTCCAGGGTGGTGATCACCTGTTCGTCGCTGTAACCCAGCTTCTCCAGGCCCTGGAGCACGAACTTGATCATGATCGGCGGGCCGCAGATGACGGCGACCTTCCCGACCGGTGAAGGAGCGAGTTCCTCCAGGTAAGCCGGGACGAATCCTTCCTTCCCCTTCCAATCGGCATCACCTCGATCCACCGTGACGAAGACTTCTGTATCCGGGGCCTTGGGCCACGTCTCAAAGATCTCGGACTTGAAGCAAAGGTCTTGAGGTGAGCGGGCACCGTAAATAATTTCAACTTTTCCATACCGATCCCTATTATCTATAACATAATTAATCAAAGAACGCAGTGGGGCGAGCCCGATGCCGCCTCCCACGAACAGGAGATCCTTGCCTTGCAAGGACTCATAGGGGAACCAGTTCCCCAGGGGGCCCCGAACTCCCAGCCTCGCTCCCGGCGCCAACCCATGCATGGTGGAGGTCACTTTCCCGGCATTCTTGACGCTGAATTCCAGGTGGGTGGTCCAGGTCGGGGAAGAACTCAGGGAAAGCATCACTTCCCCTACCCCGAAGACGGAAACCATCGCGCACTGGCCGGGACGATAGATGAAGTCCTTCCCGATTTCCTGTCCATCAAGGGTGACCTTGAAGGTTCGCACGTCGGCGGCCCCGGTTTCAAGCCGCACTTCCTGGATGGTTGCCGGCGAAGGCAGATACAGGCCAGCCGCCGGACCCGCGTCCGAGACCGCTGCTTCCGGCCTGGCTGCCGCTTCAGACCTACCCATTGACGCTCACCCCCTGGGCCCGGCTACGGGCTGCCGCCTTGGCCATCACCTTGCGGATATCGATGTTCGTCGGGCAGTGCTCCACGCAGCGGCCGCAACCGACGCAAAGGAACTCCCCGTAGCGGTGGTTGAAGAAATTGAGCTTGTGGTAGAGACGGTTGCGGAGCCGCTCCCGTACCGTCGGCCTTGGGTTGGCTCCCCCGGCCATCAGCGTGTAGTTGCTGAACAAACAGGTATCCCAGCAGCGATAGCGCTCCGCTTCGGGCCCCCTGGCCTTTTCGCAGATGTCGAAGCAGTGGCAGGTCGGGCAAAGATAGGTGCAGATGCCGCAGGAGATGCAGCGTTCAGCAAGCTGGGCCCAGTAGGGATCATCGTACATCCCGTCCAGGCCTTCCACCACGCCCTCGGTGGAAACCGCCGCCGCGGAACGCTCGGCGAGCCGCTCGACACGAGCCTTCTCCGCCCGCGCGGCGCTCCCGGCCTCCGCCCCGGCATCCGTCAGCCCGGCGATTCCTTCCTTTTCCATCTCCGCAACGAATTCCCCGCCGCGTTCGGTCAGGGTCTCCAGGTGGAAGCTCCCGCCGGGAAGCCTGGTGAGCTGGAGATCGGCTCCAGACCCGTCAGAGGGGCCGTAGCCGAAAGCCCGGCAAAAGCATGAACGCTTCACCGTCGGGCAGGTCAAGGCGATGATCAGCGTGTGATCCCGGCGCCGGCGGTATTGGGGATCGACGAAGGCTCCCTCCAGGAAGACGCGGTCCAGGCGGGCGAAGGCCTGGAGCCCGCACGGACGGACGCCCAGAATCACCTGCTCTCCCTCGGGCTCCACCGCCTCCACCTTGGGAACCTCGCCCCCAAGGTCCATCCGCAAGAGGGTCTCCGACTGGGGGAACACGACCGATTTCTCGGGGATCACCGGCAGGGGACCGTCCAGCTCCACCTGGCCGGCGGAGTTGACCGGGCCGAAAACCGCGATCCCGTTCTCCTCGCGCGGGGCCGTGACCTGCGCCCTGCCCAGGAGTTTTTCCACCATCGTGAAAAGGCCTTCGCTGGTCACCAGCTTCTCAGCCATCTGCGTTCACCTCTAATCGCGTTTCACTTTGTAGAACGTCTCACTCGAAGGAATCGGCATCCTTCGGATCCCACATCACCAGCGGCGAACGGACCCCGAGCTTGGTGCCCGGCAAGGGGCTGTCGAAAAGATCCTTGACGTCCTTCCACAACTTCTTGTTCATCAGCCGCAGCGGGATCCCCACCGGGCAGACCCGGTCGCACTCCTCGCAGCCGGTGCACCGTCCCGATACGTGGACGGCCCGTGTGATCTGGAAGAAGTGCTGGTTGGCCTGGTTCCGCTCTCCGGCCAGCCAATCGGGCTCCTGCTGGTCAAAAACACACTTGGTGCAACTGCAGGCCGGACAGACGTTGCGACAGGCGAAGCACCGGATGCAGCGCTCGAAGTGCCGGTTCCAGAACGCATCCCGCTCGGCCGAAGACATCCGTTCCAGTTCCGCGATCTGTTCGAAAACCTCGTCGGAGATCCGGCCCTTCTGGTCCTCTCCGAAGACGACATCGGCCACCGGGGGGTTGGGTTTCCGGCAGGAGAGGCAACGATCCGTCAGCACGCTCTCCAGGGGCACCCGCATCTCGGTTCCTTCCTCGGTCACGATCTCGACCGAATCAGGCCCGGCCACCACCCGGCTGACCCACGCCTCTCCGGCGGCGGACTCCACCTTGGCCGGATCGATCTGGCCCGGGCAGCAGATCCCGATGATCTCCACTTTATCCCGGGGAATCTGCATATCGTTGATCAACTGGACTACCCCCCGGGCGTCGCAGCCCTTGACCACGACCCCGATCCGACCCTCGAAGGTCCGGTAGTCCAGAAGGTACTTGCAGATGTTGGTGTTGCAAAAGAGGTCCCAGACCAGGTCGCCGGTCTCCTCCGGCGAGGCGAAGAAAGCCACCTCGGGCCGGAGGGAATCGGGTGTCTCCCGGTAAGCGATGATCCGCTGCACGTGTCCCTCGGCCAGGAGGGAACGACAACAGTCCCGCAGTGCACCCAGGAACTCCGGATCACCCGGGGCAGGCCCGCGACGGGTAGGGATCTCAGCCGTCTTCAGTTCGGCCGGCATGGGCTCCCCTTCGACGGGAGCGGCCGTCTTGATCGCTTCGCTCACAGGACATCCCTCATTTTCTCGTTCGGCCCCAGGGAACGAACCTTCTCCGTGAACTCCCTGGCGGTCTGGACGAACTTCTCTCCCTCCGAGCCGGAAATCCAGTGCCCGGAGAAACGGTCCGGATGAAGCCCGACATATTCAAGGAAGCGCTGAACCACTGAAAAGCGCCGCCTGGTATAGTAGTTGCCTGTCGTGTAATGACAGTCACCGGGGTGGCATCCCGCGACCATCACCCCGTCGGCCCCCCGTTGAAACGCCCGGAGGATGTACTGGGGGTTGATCCGCCCGGAGCAGGGCACCCTGACGATCCGGATGTTGGCCGGATACTGCTTCCGGCTGGTTCCGGCCAGGTCGGCCCCGGCATAGGAGCACCAGTTGCAGCAAAAAGCCACGATGCGGGGCTCCCATGTCCCGGTCCCGGCGTCCGCGCCCGCGCCAGAGGCGCCGTCCGTGGTCATTTCAGCTTCGGTCATCATTTCAGCTTCGGCTGCTGCGCTCTCGTTCACAGGCATACGGCGTCCACCTCCGCGAGGATCTGTTCATCGGTGAATCCGTTGAGCCGCATCGCGCCGCTGGGGCAGGCCACCGCGCAGGCGCCGCAGCCCTGGCACAGCCCGGTGTTCACGCTGGAGACGGTGCGCTTGATTTTATCCCGGCCGCGCCGCTCCTCGATCTCCTTGGGCTGAATGGCCTTGTAGGGGCAAACCGGCTGGCAGAGGAAGCAGCCGATGCACCAGGCCTCGTTGACGCTGGCCAGTTGGGCCTCGGACACCAGGGCGTCCTTGCTGAACATCTGCACGACCTTGGCGGCCGCGGCGCTGGCCTGGGCCACCGTCTCGGGAATATCCTTGGGGCCCTGGCAACACCCGGCGAGGAAGACCCCGCCCGTATTGCTCTCCACCGGCCGCAGCTTGGGGTGGGCCTCACTGAAGAAGTGATCCCGGTTGTACGAGATCCCCACCTTCTGGGCCAGGGCGGCGGCGTCGGCCCTCGGCTCGATCGCCGCGGCCAGTACAACCATGTCCGCCTCCACCGCCACCGGGCGGCCGAGCAGGGTGTCCTCCCCGCGAACCACCAGGTGGTCCTTCTCCGGGTATACCTTGGCCACCCGCCCCCGGATGTAGTTGACCCCGTACTCCTCTTTGGCCCGCATGTAGAACTCTTCATAATCCTTGCCGGCGGTCCGGATGTCCATATAGAAGACGTGCGCCTGGGCCTGGGGAATCTTTTCCCGCAGCAGGATGGCCTGCTTGGCGCTGTACATGCAGCACGCCTTGGAGCAATAGGACCGTCCCCGGGCCTCGTCGCGCGAACCCGCGCAGAGGACGAAGACCACCGACTTGGGCTCCTTGCCGTCCGAGGGCCGCTTGATCTTGCCCTCAGTGGGCCCGGTGGAGCTGACCAGGCGTTCAAAGTGCAGCCCGGTGACCACGTCGGGGTAGGTCCCCAGCCCCCACTCCGGATACTGCTGGAGCGAGGCGGTTTGGAAACCGGTGGCCATCACGATGGCCCCGAAGCGCTCTTTAACCAGACGATCCTCAAGGGTGAAGTCGATCGCCTTGGTCGGGCAAACCTTCTCGCAGACCCGGCACTTGCCGTCCCGCAGGTAATAGGTGCAATTGGCCCGGTCGATGACCGGGACGTTGGGGATGGCCTGGGGAAAGTCCACGTAGATGGCCGGCCGGTGCCCGAGATCCATGTTGAAGGAACTGGGCAGCTTCTTGACCGGGCAGCGGTTCCAGCACTCCCCGCACCCCGTGCAGACGTCGGGATCCACCGAGGTCGCCTTCCGGCGGATGGTGACCTCGAAGTTCCCCACGTACCCTTCGACGGACTCGATCTCGCTGTAGGAGCAGATCTCGATCATCGGGTGGTGGCCCACATCCACCATTTTCGGGGTCAGGATGCAAGAGGAGCAATCCAGGGTCGGGAAGGTTTTATCAAGCTGGGCCATACGCCCTCCGACGCTCTGCTCCCGCTCCACGATGGTGACGTGGTATCCGGACTCCGCAATGTCCAGGGCGGCCTGGATCCCGGCGATGCCGCCTCCGACCACCAGGGCCCGCCGCTCCACCGGAAGCTTCCCGGACTCGAGGGGGACGTTTCGGGCGACCTTCGCCACGGCGGCCGCGACCAGGGCGGCGGCCTTCTCGGTGCCGACGGGCTTATCCCGGTGCACCCAGGAGCACTGCTCCCGGACGTTGGCGACCTCCATTAGATACGGGTTCACACCAGCCCGCTCGACGGCCTTGCGGAAAGTGCGCTCGTGCATGTGGGGCGAGCACGCCGCGACAACGACACGGTTCAGCGCATGCTCCCTGATGGCGTCGGCGATGAGCTTCTGTCCGGGGTCGGCGCACATGAACTTGTAGGTGGTGGCGAAGACCACGTGCGGCAGGTGACGCGCGCTTTCAGCCACCTTTTCCACATCCACGGTAGCCGCAATGTTGGTGCCGCAGTGGCAGACGAATACGCCGATTCTCTTCACGGTTTCCCCCCTCCCCAGGGTCCAACCGATGCCGTATACCAGGCTTGGAATATGGACAGACCCTTTTCCCTTAAATCAAGCCCTTCTCCCGCAACAGGGGCCGGGGATCCACCACGTGGGAATCCAGACCCAGCTCACCCGCGGGAAGTCCGAGGGCGATCCCCAGCAACTGGGTGAAATACAGCACTGGGAGCCGGAAATCGGTTTTCAGCTTCGTTGCCGCCTCGGCCTGCCGCATATCCAGGTTTGCTTGGCAGAAAGGGCAGGCGGTGACGATGCACTCCGCTCCCTCTTCCGCGGCCCGCTCCAGGATCCGGCCCACCAGGTCGACGCAAAGCTCCGTTCCGGTCAAAGAAAGGCTGGCCCCGCAGCATTCCGTCTTGTGAGACCAGTCCACCATCTCGCCCCCGGCGGCCTCCATGATCTGATCCAGCTTGGTCGGGTTCTCCGGGTCATCGAAGTCGACGATTCCCTTCGGCCTGACCATCAAGCAGCCGTAGTAGGCGGCCATCTTCAAACCGGCCAGCGGGTGTACGAGGCTGTCCCGGACGGCGTCCAGGCCGACCCGGCTCAAGATCACCTCGGCCAGCGGGAGCACCTTGACCTTGCCCCGGTACTTCCGGTCGATGATTTCCTCGATTCGCTTGCGCAGCAGGTGATCCCGGTCCATCTTGACCCTGGCCGCGGACAGGTTATGGTAGCAGGCGGCACAGGGGGCTGCCACATCCAGGCCCATCTCCTCGGCGATGGCCAGGTTTCGGGCCGGAAGGGCCACGCCGAGCAGCGGGCTGCTGGTGTGGGCCGAGGTGGCCCCGCAGCAGCTCCAGTCGGGGATCTCCTCCAGCTCGATCCCCAGCTTCTCACTCACCTTGATGGTGGAGATATTGTATTCCCGGGCCGTCCCGCAAAGGGAGCAGCCGGGGTAATAAGCCAGTTTCACCGGGATCCCCCCTCCATCTCCTGGACCTTGCGGTAGATCCGCTCGATCTCCGCCCGGCCCCGGATCCGGTGTGGCCGGAGGGACAGCTTGCCCTTGAGCAGCATCGGGATGCCCATCCCGACATCCTTGAGCAGCTCGCCGGTGCGCATCTTCATCCCCTGCACCAGGCCGAGCTCGAAGATGCGGCCGCTGCGCCGGACCGAACCCAGGAACAGGTCGGTCAGGATCCGCACCTTGCGGACCGCCGCCGGGATCCGGTAGCCCCGTCGCCGGGCCTGGATCCGCAGGGCTTCCATCACGCCGGCCACGTTGATCTCCCGCGGGCAACGGACGGTGCACGTGTCGCAGGTGGCGCAGATCCAGATGCTCCGGGCGCGGAGGGCCTCCTCGCCGAGTCCGGTCTGAAGGAGACGCATCACCTGGCGGGGTCCGATGTCCATGGCGTAAAACAAGGGACATCCCCCGCTGCAGGTTCCACACTGGTAGCACCGGTTGATGTCGGTGCCCGCCTCGTGGTTGATCTCGTCCGTAAATTCCCGCCCGGCGCCGATCGTGGCTTGCAGGTTCAGCACGGGCCTCCCCCCTTCGGGGTAGGTTGCAAAACGCATTCTCCGAGGTTGCCATAGGTTGCGTGCGGCATTCCGCACCACCAACAGTTTATGTGAACGTTACTTCTTTCACAAGCCCATGAGACGCATTTCATCCACAGGCAAGGTTTTCCCGGCGCAAGAATTTACCCGTTAAATGTCTTTGGCCTGCTGCCCGCACGCGGCCCGCGGCCGGCTGGTTATTGGTTGATCGAGATGAGCCCGGCGCGGCGCAAAAGACCGACGGTCGTCTCGGACAGTTCGATGCCGACGAGCTCATCCAGGCGGAACCACCTTGCATCCGCGGCGTCGGTTCCGGGTTCCAGCCGGCCGCCTTCAACCCCGGCCTTGAAGGTCAGGATGATATAATGATGGGCGGGCTTTTCGCCCGCCCCTCCTGCAATCAACTCTGTAAAAGCGACGAAGGACCCGGGTACCGCGGACAGCCCCGTTTCTTCCCGCACCTCGCGCACCAGCGCTTCGGTGATCCGTTCCCCTGCCTCCACGGCGCCCCCGGGGAGTGCCCATTTCCCGGCGTGGGGCTCGTGAGCCCGCTTCACCAGGAGGATCCGACCCTCGCGGAGGATCAGGGCGCTGCATGCGCAGACAGGACGGCTCTCATCTCCGGGGCCTGAGCCTTTCCGATCCCCCGCCACGGTCTCGGCGCTAAGCCTTCAAGAGATCGATGGAGGAGCCGACCAGTTCGGCCGATTTACGCATCGCTTCCTTTTCCTCGGCCGTCAACTCGATCTCCAGGATCTGCTCGATCCCCTTTGCCCCCAGCTTGACCGGGACTCCGAAGTAGATATCCTTGAGCCCGTACTCCCCGTCAAGATAGGCCGCACAAGGGAGAATCCGCTTGCTGTCCTTGATGATCGCCTCGACCATCTCGGCCACCGCCGCACCCGGGGCATAGTAAGCGCTGCCGCTCTTGAGGAGGGCGACGATCTCGCCCCCGCCCTTGCGGGTGCGCTCGACGACGGCGTCGATCCGTTCCTTGGAGAGGAGAGCGCTGATGGGGATCCCCGCCACCGTGGAGTAACGGACGAGGGGAACCATCTCGTCCCCATGTCCGCCGAGGACGAAGGCCTGCACGTCCCGAACCGACACGTTCAGTTCCATGGACAGGAAGGTCCGGAAACGGGCGGTATCCAGCACCCCCGCCATTCCGATGACCCGTTCCCGCGGAAAACCGCTGCGCTGCTTGGCCAGGTAGACCATGGGGTCGAGGGGGTTGGTCACGATGATGAGGATGGCGTTGGGGGACCTCTTGACGACTTCATCCACCACGCCGCCGACGATCTTGGCGTTGGTGCCGAGGAGATCCTCCCGGCTCATCCCGGGCTTGCGGGCAATGCCGGCGGTGATGACCACGACATCGGACCCGGCGGTTTCATCGTAACCGTTGCTGCCCTTGACCTTGGAATCGAAACCGTAGATGGGCGCGGCCTCGTACATGTCCAAAGCCTTCCCCTGCGGAATCCCGTCCAGGATGTCCACCAGGACGACGTCGCCCAGTTCCAGTTCGGCGATCCGGAGAGCCGCCGTGGCTCCCACGTTTCCGGCGCCGATGACGCTGATCTTCTTACCCAACTTCTTCGCCCCCCAGGGCCGCCCATTAACCAGGCGGCCATGCTGAATGAAATCTCGGCCGCTTTAAAGCCTGAAATCCCCGTGCTTGCGGATGTGTTCCGCGAGTCCGCCGTCGTTGAGAATCGTGACCATGACGTCCGGCAGGGGCTCGAACCGGATGGTCTCCCCGGTGGCCTGGTTCTCGATGGTTCCCCGCGACAGGTCCACCCGGAGGCGGTCCCCCGCCGAGATCCGGTCAGTGTCGCAGATCAGGACCGGAAGCCCCACGTTGATCGCGTTACGGAAAAAGATCCGGGCGAAAGACTTCGCCAGCACCGCGCTTACCCCCGCGACCCTGATGATCCGCGGGGCGTGCTCGCGGCTGGAGCCCAGCCCGAAGTTGTTCCCGCCCACCACGAAGTCTCCCGGCGTCATCTTTCCCGCGAACTCCGGATCGGCGTCCTCAAGAACGTGTTTCGCCAGCTCGGGCAGGTTCGAGCGGAGGTGGAAGTAGCGCCCGGGGGCGATATGGTCGGTGCTGATGTCGTCTCCAAATGTCCAGGCTTTGCCCTTGAGGATCACTGGAGCACCTCCCTGGGATCGGCGATCTCACCGGCCAGGGCGGTCGCCGCGGCCACCTGGGGTGAAGCCAGGTAGATCTCGCCGTTGGGGTTGCCCATGCGTCCCTTGAAGTTCCGGTTCTGGGTCGCCAGGCAAGTCTCGCCGTCCCCGAGAGCCCCCATATGGACTCCCACGCAAGGCCCGCAACCCGGGGTGCCGATGCTCGCCCCAGCTTCAACCAGGGTCTCGATGGTGCCGTCGCGCAAGGCATCCAGCATTATTTTCCGGGATGCCGGCACGACCAGCAGCCGGACCGAGGGGTTGATCCGGCGCCCCTTCAGGATCGCCGCGGCCCGCTGGAGATCCAGGTGGCGGCCGTTGGTGCAGGTGCCCAGGACGACCTGGTGGATCTTGATCCCCTTGGCCTGGTCGATCGTCCGGGTGTTATCCACGGTATGAGGGAAGGAAACGGTAGGAACGAGGGATGAAGCATCGATCTCAATCACCCGCTCGTATACAGCGTCGGGATCGGGCACCACCGGCTTGTACTGGTGACCCCGGCCCTGGGCTTCCAGGTAGGCCCTGGTCTTCTCGTCCGAAGCGATGATCCCCGCCTTCGCCCCCGCCTCCACCGCCATGTTGGCGAGGGTGAGCCGGTCGCTCATATCCATGGCCACGACGGCTTCCCCGCTGAACTCGAGCGCCTTGTAGGTGGCTCCATCGGCCCCGATCATACCGATGAGGTGAAGGATCACGTCCTTGGCCTCGACCCCGGGCTGGAAGGCTCCTTTGACCACGATGTGGTAGGTTTCGGGTACCCGCAGCCAGGTGCGCCCCAGGGCGATGCCGATGGCCACGTCGGTGGAGCCCATCCCGGTGGCGAAGGACCCAAGGGCCCCGGCCGTGCAGGTATGGGAATCGGCCCCGATGACGATATCGCCGGGCGCTGCGTAATCCTCGGCGATACGCTGGTGACAGACCCCTTCACCGACCTCGGAGACCACGGAACCGGTCTTGCGCCCGAACTCCCTGATGAACATGTGATCGTTGGAAAGCTCCCGCCGCGGGCTCGGCGCCGCATGATCAAGGAAAAAGACCGTTCGCGCAGGATCCTGAGCCCGTTCCAGTCCCAGGCCCTGCAGTTCCCGCACCGCCAAGGGGGCGGTCCCGTCTTGGGCCAGACAGACGTCAACCTTGCAGACCACGAACTGGCCGGCGTGGACCTCCTCCCCGAAGCGGGAAGAAATGATTTTTTCAGCCAAAGTCATGCCCATATGCTAGCCTCCGACTCCTCCCCAAGAATACTGGCGAACTTGTCCACCGGCAACGCGGTGAGCAAAAAGGGGTTGGGCAAAAAGGCGGGCGGACCCGCAGGTCGGCCTGATCCTTCACCCGGCGGCCTTTCGCGCCGTCCGGTCACCAAGCTCCCCTGCGGGCTACCCCCTCTGCACTGCATCTATCTCTATCCAGCGCGCACTATGCGGCGCGATCTAGGCCTTGAAGAACTGGGGCGCCCGTTCCTTCATCACCGCCAGGATCTCCTCGTCGGAGATGGCCGTCGTCCGGCCGGCGTTGTACTGGGCGTCCACCCACTCCAGGATCTTCAGGATCCCGGGATCCCGCTTGTCGATCTTCTTGTCGCCGGTCAGCCCGAGGTAAGCGTTGAGCCAGTAGGCCATGCCTGCAGCCCCGGACTTGTCGGTAATCCCGACCTTGATCGGGCGCTTCAGGAACTTGACCGTATCGAAGATGTTGTAGATTTCCTCGTTCTTGATCACACCGTCGGCGTGGATCCCCGCCCGGGTCAAGTTGAAGTCCTCGCCGCAGAAGGGATAGTTGGCCGGGACCTTGTATCCAAGCTCCTTTTCGTAGTACTCGGCGATCTCGGTGACCACATTGGTGTTGATCCCGTTCTCGTCACCGCCCATCAGGCCGATGTACTCGAAGATGAGGCCTTCGATGGGCGTGTTTCCGGTGCGCTCGCCGAGGCCGAGAAGGGTTCCGTTAAGCGCTGCACACCCGTACAGCCAGGCGGTGGTGGCGTTGATCAGGCCCTTGTGGAAGTCGTTGTGGCCGTGCCACTCAAGCTGCTCCTTGGGCACCCCGCCGTCATGAATGAGGGTGTGCACCAGCCGGGGCACGCTCCTGGGGAGAGCCGATCCGGGATAGGAGATCCCGTAGCCGAGGGTGTCGCACATCCGGACCTTAACCCCGACCCCGCTGTCCTCGGCGATGGCCATCAGCTCCTGCACGTAGGGGATGACGAAGCCGTAAATGTCGGCCTTGGTGAGGTCCTCAAGGTGGCAGCGCGGCTTGACGCCGGCCTCGATGGCCTTCCGGACCAGGTCCAGGTAGCCTTCCATGGTCCCTTTCCGGTCGCTGCCGAGCTTGGAGAAGATGTGGTAGTCGGAGCAGGAGGTGAGGATCCCTGTCTCCTTGATCCCCATTTGCTTCACAAGCTGGAAGTCCTTCTCGCTGGCCCGGATCCAGGAGGTGATCTCCGGGAAACGGTAGCCGCGCTCCATGCACTTCTCGACCGACTCGCGGTCCTTCTCGGTGTAGAGAAAGAACTCGCTTTGCCTGATGACCCCGTTCGGGCCGCCAAGCCGGTGGATCAGGTCGAAAAGATCTACGATTTGCTTTACGGTGTAAGGTGGGCGCGCTTGCTGGCCGTCGCGGAAGGTGGTGCAGGTGATGAAGATTTCTTCGGGTGGATCGATCGGGACGTCTTTACCGTCGAAGGTGATCTTGGGAACCCCTGAGTATGGAAATAGGTCTCGGCGGTACTGGGGCTCCGTGACGTTGACCAGAGGAAACTTCTCCCGCCTCTCCCTTTGCAAAAAAGTCCCCACTCCGGTTCTCTCCCCCCTAGCGTTTATCCCTCTTAAAATCAAGGTTTCTCTCTACACTCTCATAACCCGTGAAAATTTTAACATAGCGGTATACTGTATGCAATCCGTAGCTCAACCGAGGTATGTTGCGCAGACCGTACCATCGAACGAAGCTTGGAACGCTCATCACGGCGAAATAGTCTGAGAAGTGAGGGCGTGGTCCTCAGTTCACTCCCGCACGCGAAGTCGCGCCGGACCATGTCTCCGCCTGGGGCCTGGGAAGGAGTCCGGCGGTTCTGACCAGTTCGGGCACGATCTTCTCCCATGCCACGGCCATGATGTGGACGCCCCGGGGGCCGCGGAGGGACCTGATGGCGGCGATCAATTCGGCGGTGAAGACCAGGCTCTCGGCTTCAAAATCGGAGGCCTCCTGGAGGCGCCGGCGGACACCCTCGGGGATGACGATCCCGGGAACCCGGGACAGGTTTTCCAGCATCCGGGGACTGCGAGGGGGAATCACTCCCACCAGGATCGGAGCGCGTTCCAGGATCCCCTCCTCCCGAGCCGCTTCGAACCACCTGGACAGGGCCTCCAGGTCGTAGACCGCCTGGGTCGGGAAGAAGTCGGCCCCCGCTTCGATCTTGCGGTGGAGCCGCGCGGGCGGTTCATGCAGAGGGTTGGCGGCGGCCCCGATGTAGAAGAGGGGCGGGTCCCCCGTCAGGGGATCCCCGGAAAGGAAGCAACCCTCATCCCGCAGCCGGCGGATGGTTGAGATCAGGCCGGCGGTATCCAGGTCGTAAACGCCGGTTGCCTCCGGATGGTTTCCCAGGGACTGGTGATCCCCGGCCAGGCAAAGGACATTCCGGATCCCCAGGCTCGCCGCACCCAGGAGATCGCTCTGAATCCCGATCCGGTTGCGATCCCGGCAGGTCATTTGGATGATGGGTTCCCCGCCGGCCTGCAGTACGTGCACCGCCGCGGCGATGCTGGAGAGCCTGACCACGGCAGTCTGGTTGTCGGTGAGGTTCACGGCGTCGGTGCAGGTGCGGAGCAGTTCGGCCTTCTCCCGGACGGCCCGGCCGGCGGTCCCTTTCGGGGGACCGATCTCCGCGGTGACCACGAACTCCCCCCGGACGAGAAGGGTCTCGAGCCTGCTTCCGGATTTTAAAGCTGGGGGAGCCATTTCTCACCTCGCGGTTTTGACCGTTTGCCCTTCGGCGATAGAGATCCTGACAAAGGCGCCGATGACATCACCGTCAACGCCGCCGTCGCCTCTCGGGACGTCCGCTAAGTTTCGTTGCTGTTCCTGGGATGTCCTTCCGCTCCAGCCCCTTGACGGTTTGATCGCCTCCTGTGACACTCATCAGGGGACAGTTCGGATGACACTTCGGGTAACGATCGGGTGACACTCAGGATAACAATCGAGTGACACTTCAGAACCGCGAGGAACGTTCCTAATCGTCCAGTCCTTTGACGGCGTTGACTAGATCCACGGTTCCGCGCACCAGGCTCCGGACCAGGTCATCGGCGGGCCTGTTGAAAACCTCGCGGGGGGTGCCCACCTGCGCCAGGCGCCCCCGGACCAGGACGGCGACCCGGTCCGCCAGGGGTAGGACCTCCGTGAATTCGTGGGTGACCAGTAGGGTCGTCACCCCAGTATCCCTGAGCAGGTTTCGCAGGTCTCCCAGCAACTCCATGCGGGTGGGAACATCCAGGGATCCGAAGGGCTCGTCGAGGAAAAGCACGCTGGGCCGGAGTACCAGGGCCCTGGCCAGGCTCACCCTTCGGGCCTCGCCGCCGGAGAGGTCCCTGGCGTGGCGCCGGGCCAGGTGGTTGACGCCGAGCTTCGCCAGCCAGGCCGCTACCTGTTCCCTGACCTCGTCCTTGGGGACCCGGCGCAGCCTCAACCCAAGGGCGACGTTTTCGAATACCGAAGTGTCAAGGAGCAACGGATCCTGAAAAACGACGGCCATGTGACGGCGCAGGGCTGGGGCCTCCCGGGGCAGGCGGAGCGGGAGGCCGGCAAACCGGTAGTTCATCTCCGCCGGCAGGAGCATGGCCAGGGCCTGCAGCAGGGTGGATTTTCCGGCCCCGTTGGGGCCGATCACCGCGAGGACCTCCCCTGCCCCTACGCTGAAGGCGGGTAGGTCAAGGACCATCCGGCCGCCCCGCCGGACCTTCAAGCCTTCCACCTCGATGAGGGGATGGTTCGAAGCTGGGGCCGGAGCCAGGGCCGGGACCGGGGCCGGAACCGGGGGATGGGTCATCACCTGCGCCCCCTCTGCTGCAGCAAGGTAAGAACCAGGGTGATCCCGTAAGCCAGAAGCATGAGGATCACGCTGAGGGCGATGGCCACGTCGAAGTTGCCTTTGGAGACCTCCAGCACCGTCGCGGTGGTGAGCACCTGGGTCTGTCCCCTGATGTTTCCACCCACCATGATCGAGGCTCCCACCTCGGAGGCGACCGCCCCGAACCCGGCGATGACGGCGGCCAGGATGGAAATACGGGCCTCTCGGACAAGAAGCAGGTAGAGTTGCCACCGGGAAGCCCCCAGGGCCAGGATTTGCATGGGAAGGTTGGGGTTGAGCTGGCCGACCCCGGCCACCGTGAACCCGGCCACCACCGGGGCCGCGATGACGGCCTGGGCCGCCACCATAGCCGTCGGGGTGTAAAGAAGCCCAAGGGATCCCAGGGGGCCGTACCGGGAGAGGAGGACGGCCACCCACAGCCCCACCACCACCGGGGGCAGGCCCATCGCGGTGTTGACCATGCTGATCACCAGGCGCCTCCCCCGGAAACGCCCCAGGGCCAGGAAGATGCCCGGGGGAACACCCAGGGCCACGGCGATGAAAGTGGCCGTTCCCGAGACCTGGATGGTGCGCATGGTGATCCGCCAGATCTCCGGATCCCCGGAGACCAGGAGACCGAGGGCTTTTTGAAGACCCTGCCAGATCAGGTCCAAAGCCCCGCTATCTCCCTTCCACCAGTTGCTCGTCGGTCTTACCCGCATCGGGGAAGAAGAGGGGCT